>JAPLLA010000032.1:0-35507 GCA_026387795.1 Candidatus Saganbacteria bacterium
TTTCGAAGTGCGCGGGCATATCACTGCGATCGTAGGGCCCAACGGCTGCGGCAAAAGCAATATTTTAGACGCTGTACGCTGGGTACTGGGTGAGCAGAGTAGTAAAAGTGTCCGTGCTACACTCCAGGAAGAAGTAATCTTTGCAGGAACCCAGCTCAAAAGCCCTCTTTCCATGGCAGAAGTGACCCTCCTTTTTGACAACGAAGACAAACATCTTCCGGTAGATTTTTCCGAAGTAGCAATCAAGCGCCGCGTTTTTAGAGAAGGGGAGAGCGAATTTTCTATAAATAAATCAGCGTGCCGATTAAAAGACATCAAAGATCTTTTAATGGACACGGGTCTTGGATCAGGTTCCTACTCAATCATTAATCAAGGACAAGTAGATGCCATGCTTCTCTCCAGCCCGGAAGAAAGACGGCACATTTTTGAAGAGGTAGCAGGGATCAACCGCTACCGGATCCGCAAAGAAGCCGCAGAAAAAAAACTAATTGCCGTTGAACAGCATTTGCTCCGCTTAAACGACCTCAAAGTGGAAATCGGAGAACAGCTTTTTCATCTAGAAGAACAAGCCAAAAAAGCCAAAGAGTATCGGGAGATCAAAGGAAAACTCAAAGAGCTCGAAATTGGTCTTTGCAAAAAACAATTACAGAGCTTTACGGAAAGATTGGAAGAATGGCAGCAAAAAATCCAGTCCAGTAAAGAAGAAATAGAAAGAACAGCCAAAGAAAAAGAAGGATTCAGCCAAAAAAGGCACGAACTCAGAGAACAGATCAGAGGCTTAGAAGAAGAAGAACGCAGAGTTCGGGAAGAGCTAACCCGCGGCGCAAACCGCGAAGAGATTCGCAATCAGGTTTTTGCCAAAGAAGGGGAACTGGCAGAAAAACGGAACCATTTAAGGGATTTACAGGAAAAAGATCGGCACGCTTCTTATGAGGTGGAAAGGTCCAAACAACTTTTAGACAAACTTCAGTTCAGGCTACAGGAGATCCTTCCTCAAAAAGGAGAAATAGAAGGCCAGCTCTCTAATCTAAGAAGAGAATTGGAAGAGACTCAGGCAATCCTCAAAACCAAAACCGAAGAACCCTCTTTTGGCGGGTCAGAAGGATACCTGTTGGAACAGCTCCATGGCCAGTTGGAGGATTTGCGTGTAAAAGTAGACGATTTAATGGAAAAGATTTCTTTTCAAGTGCGTGCAAATACCATTGAAGAGTTTATGGCAGGCAAAGAACAATTGGCGCACTCGCTTTCCAAAGTAGGAGAAGTGAGCCAAACCCTGCGTGAAATTTCTGGCCGGGTTAAAGAAGTAAATATTGCCAAAAGCTCTTCCAGTGAAGAAATTGCAAGCCTTCATAAAAAAGAAAAAGAATTTAGCCACCAGGTCATGTCAAACGAGCTGCGCTTGGGAGCGATTATTAAGGAAATAGAAGAATCCGGAGCACAAACAGATCTTTATCAGAAAACCATTGAAATCCGCGGTGGAGAGCTGGAAGGTTACAGGGGAGAAAAAACCGGCGTAGAAGAAGGCTTGAGAATAGGGGAAGAAGAGAAAAGGGTTTTGGAACAGAACCTTTCCACCGAAGTTTTTGACCTTACCCAAAAACTGGAAGGACTGAGCAAGCAAAGAGAAGAACTGGAAGCGCAAAGAGAACAAACGGAAAACACCA
Source organism: Candidatus Saganbacteria bacterium (assembly GCA_026387795.1). GTDB lineage: Bacteria > Margulisbacteria > WOR-1 > JAPLLA01 > JAPLLA01 > JAPLLA01. Next base: position 1,665 of record JAPLLA010000032.1, read on the forward strand.
TCAGTGAACTGGAAATTAAAGAGATGGAAGCGCGTGATTCTTTAGGCCGTGCAGAGATCCAAATTGCCAAGCTGGAAGGTGAAGCACAAAGCATTGGCGGCCGCATTTTTGATGAATACAATATTTCCTTGGGAGAAGTGATCAATTCTTCCTACGATGTAGGACCCATGTCCAAAGCGCGGGAAGAAATTGGCGGTTTTAGACAAAGGATGCAAGAACTGGAGCCTGTAAACCTTTTGGCGATTGAAGAGTTTGATCGTACCAAGGAGCGTTTGGGGATTATAGACAAAGGATATTTAGACCTGGTCTCTTCCAGGGAAAACTTAAAGACCTTAATTGTTGAACTGGATAAAAAGGCCCGAGATGGATTTGTTAAGGCAGTAGAAGAAGTGGGGAAGAATTTTTCCGAGATTTTTGCCGGTTTATTTAGCGGTGGAGAAGCCCAAATCCGCATGACCGGAGAAGAAGACGTACTGCAAAACGGCATCGAAATTTATGCGCGTCCCAGCGGCAGAAAACTGCTTCCTCTCTCTGCACTTTCCGGAGGAGAAAAAGCGCTCACAGCCATTTCTCTGCTTTTTGCGCTCCTAAAAACCCATCCTACCCCATTTTGTTTCTTGGACGAAGTAGACGCTCCTTTGGACGATGCAAACATCCATCGCTTTACTAAGCTTTTAAAAGACTTTTCCGATCACATGCAGATCGTGGTTATTACGCACAATAAAAACACTATGGCTGCTGCGGATACTATTTATGGTATCACCATGGAAGAGCCCGGAGTTTCAAAAATAATCTCCATGAAGCTCGCTAATATAAAAGCATGAAAATAAACAAAGCAATTTTTGGCTTTTTAGTCTTCTTTTTACTTCTCCCTTCTTTTGCCGTGGCTATTCCGGAACAAGTCTTGGAACAAGGATCCAAAGTTGGCAGGCCTTGGTCTTTTGAAGGGATAGTAGTCAACGATGCAAAAGGAAACAGCTTACAGCGAAACCCCAAGACTATTTCCGATGGTGAAGGAGGGTACTTGGTGGTTTGGGAAGATGCCAGGTCCGGTTATTTTGATATTTATATCCAAAAGATAGACAAAGAAGGTAACCTCCGTTTTGGCAAAGACGGGATTGCGGTTTGCGCTGCTCCCAAAAACCAGCTTTATCCAAATGTGATAAGTGATGGTCAGGGAGGGGCAATTGTAACTTGGCAGGATTACCGTGAAGGAGTTTTTGATATTTATGTGCAGAAGATAGACGGTAATGGGGAGGCAAGGTGGGGACGTGGCGGTATTCCTATTTGCCTGGCAAGCGGTAACCAGTTTGCACCTGAAATTATTGCAGATGGGGTTGGGGGTGCAATTATTGGTTGGTACGATTATCGCAGCAGCAGGGACGAAGATATTTATGTCCAGAGGATTAATGGCGAAGGGAAAACCCTTTGGGTCAAAGATGGGGTGGAGATTGTAGCAGAAGCAGGAACACAGTGGTACCCCAAACTGGTTAGTGACGGCAAAGAAGGTGCTTTTATTACTTGGGCAGATAGTCGTAAAGGCGAATACGACATTTATGCCCAGCATTTAAACGGTAAAGGGGAGGGAATGTGGAACAAGGGAGGAATTGTGGTTTGTAATGCTTGGGGAAACCAGCTCCAGCCTGTGATTGATGCTTATGGAGACTTAGGAGTAGTCATTGCATGGGAAGATCTGCGGACCAGCATCCCTCAAGTTTATACGCAATTTATTGATTTTAGTGGGGGAATTTTTTGGCACAAAGACGCTGTACCTGCTTCCCTAAGTAATTTTCCTCAAAAAAACCCGTGTATTTCTGTTTCAAACGGTCAAGTGGTAGTGGCTTGGGAAGATTATCGGCAAGGGATTTCTAAAATTAATTTCCAGGGATTTGATGAAAAGGGGCAGCTTTTGTGGGGAGCGGGAAGCAATTCGGTTTTTGATAATGCCGCGACCCAGATCAGCCCGGCAGTAGCGCATTTGGCAAACGGGGAATTTATTTTGGCTTGGCAAAACAAGGCCGCACCTGACGGCAAGCAGGGGAAAAACAACTGGCAACTTTGTGTGGACTGGTTTACCAAAGAGGGGAAAAGGGTTTGGGAAAAAAGCAAAGCAGTAGCATTGGCGGAAGAAGACCAGGAAACTTTTTCTGTGGCAGTGGGAGAAGATAAAGAACGCTTTCTGGTTGCTTGGCAAGGGAAGAAAGGGAAAAGCTACGATATTTACGGCCAGGAAATAGGAAGACAAGGCATTTCCGCATGGGACAAAGAAGGGCTTTTGGTAAATGCTTCGGAGGGGAATGTGGCCCAGCAAAATGCGCGTATCATAAATGACGGTTTTGATAATTATATTATTTGCTGGGAAGATGCGCGTTCCGGGTATTACGATATTTATGTGCAAAAACTTTCCAGCGATGGCCAAGTCTTGTGGGGCAAAGAAGGGATCCCTTTAACCAGCTTGCCTTGCTCTTCACATAATCCCAAGATTGTAGCAGATGAGAGCGGGGGAGGCTATGTAGCTTGGGAAGACTTCCGCTGTGAATTGCCCAATATTTATGCGCAGCATATTAATGCGAGCGGCGAAGCTTTGTGGGAAGAAAATGGGTTGCGGTTGTCCTGCGTAGATTCACAACAACAAAATATTGATATCGCTCTTTCAAGTGATAAAGAGTTAATTGTAACGTGGGTAGAGACCAATGCTAAAAATGGGGTTACGGATATTATGCTTCAAAAAGTTGGGAGTGATGCAAAACTTAAGTGGGGGCTTGAAGGTGTAGTGGTAACCGCAGCAGGCGGAGACCAGGACACTCCCAAGTTAGCCAGTGACGATAGTGGTGGAGCAATATTAGCCTGGGTTGATTATAGGAACGGAAGGCGCAATCCGGATATTTTTGCACAGCGTATAGGGGAAAAAGGGAATACGCTCTGGTCTAGGGATGGGGTTTCCGTTTGCAGGGCGCCGGGTGCACAAATAGACCCGGTGGTTGTTTCTGACGGAAAAGGAGGTGTAGTGGTTGCCTGGTCCGATGCAGGAGAAGGAAACTATGATATTTACGCACAGCGGCTAGACGGTTGGGGAAAATCTTTGTGGGAAGTAGACGGGATCTCTTTGGTTGGAGCTCCGGGAACGCAAAGAGAACCGCGTTTAACAAGAAGTAGTGATAATAATTTTATTTTGGTGTGGGAAGACTACCGCTTTGATAATTGGGATATTTTTGCGCAAAAATTAGATGAATTTGGAACTTCATTGTGGGGTAAAGACGGCAAGCCTATTTGCCAGTGGATTGATACACAATATGCGCCTAACTTGGTTTCCGATGGAAGCGGAGGCATCATTGTTACCTGGGAAGATTATCGTAACGGCAGGAACTATACTATTTACTCACAAAGAGTGGGCAGCAGCGGCTTGGCAAAATGGGAAGAAGGCGGGGTCCTGGTTTCAAAAACTCCCAACGGAGAACGCAATCCTCAAATTGCTGGCGACAAAGAAGGCAATGCCGTCATTATTACCTGGGACGACTTCCGTTATGGGGGAAGAGGGATCTACGCGCAGAAGATAGTTACTCTACAGAATGAAGTTAATTGATATTTGTAAAATCCTAAATTCTAAACCCTAAATCCTAAATAAATTCTAATATTTAAACTCAAAACCTCCAAACATTTTTAAAATTTAACAAATTCGGATTTTGAATTTGTTTAGGATTTCGAAATTCGGATTTAGGATTTTCTTCTTTTAAGCAGCCTTCTTTAATTCGGATGCCTTGTCTGTGTATTCCCACGGCAAATCCAGCTCCGGCCTGCCAAAATGTCCATAAGAAGCAACTTGCCTATAAAGCGGCCGCCTCAAGTTTAAGTGTTTTATGATCATACCAGGCCTTAAGTCAAAGTTTTCACGGATCAGTTTTTCAATTTTCTCTTCTGCAATCTTGTTGGTGCCAAAAGTATCAACTCTTACAGAAAGCGGTTGTGCAACACCAATCGCATATGCCAGCTGTACTTCGCACCGGTCTGCAAGGCCGGCTGCAACAATGTTTTTTGCTACATATCTTGCGGCATAGCTGCCGGAACGGTCTACTTTGGTCGGGTCTTTTCCGGAAAAACATCCCCCGCCGTGTCTTCCCATGCCGCCATAAGTATCCATAATGATTTTTCTGCCGGTAAGCCCGGTGTCTCCTTGAGGTCCCCCTACTACAAAACGTCCGGTGGTGTTAATATAAAACTTGGTTTTTTTATCAATAAGCTTTTTAGGTACAATTTTATTAATGACTTCTTTTATAATGGCGTCACGCAGGTCTTTGTTGTTGGCGTCTGGTTTATGCTGGGCAGCAATAACTATGCTGTCAACTCTGAGGATCTTGCTTCCTTCGTACTCTACGGTTACTTGGGATTTTCCGTCCGGACGGAGAAATGGAAGGGTCTTGTTTTTTCTTACTTCTGCCAATCTTTTTACCAGATTGTGTGCCAGGGTAATCGGGAGAGGCATTAATTCTTCTGTTTCTGTACAGGCGTAACCAAACATTAACCCTTGGTCCCCTGCTCCCAAGCCTTCTAAATCTTCTTTAATAACTTCTCCGCCCCGTACTTCCAAAGCAGTGTCTACTCCCCTGGCAATATCTTTTGATTGTTCTTGGATGGAAACCATGACCCCGCAAGTTTCGTAGTCAAAACCCATTTTTGCATCGTTGTATCCAATGTCTTTTATCACTTCTCTTACAATCTTTGGGATTTCTACATAGCAACCAGTGGTGATTTCCCCGCCAATTACTGCCAAGCCGGTAGTAACAAATGCTTCTACTGCTACCCTGCCTGGAGGGTCTTTACGAAGAATATCATCAAGTATGGCATCCGAAATCTGATCACAAACTTTATCCGGATGCCCTTCTGTTACTGATTCCGAAGTAAAATAATGCCTTTGATTTGCTTTCTTTTTCATATATAAGGACCTTCCTTTTTAAGAAATTAAAAACTTGCGGATTATAACACGGTTTGATAATAGTCGCAAGGAATGTTAAAATACTCTCTCCATGGGAAACTTAAGTGAACATTTTGGCGATAATAACTTTTTCTGCCGCTGCAAGGCATGCGGTAGTAGGGACTATCGCATCCACTTGGGACTGGTTGGCGCGCTTGAGGCAATAATGGAACATTTTGGCAAGCCGTTGGAAGTGGTTTCCGGATATTGGTGTGATGATTTTTCGGAAAAGCAGACCGGGGGCAGAAAAACCGCACACAACAAAGGAAAAGCCGCTCACATCAAGATAAAAGATGTGCCGCTTACGGAACTCTTTAAGTTTGCGGAAACAATTCCCGAGCTTAATGGTGTTGGTTATTATCCTGCCGAAGGATTCATCCATGTGGATACGCGCAAAGAAGAAAAGAGCCTTTGGGCAAAAGAAGGGGACAAATATATCCCTTTGACCCCTGAAAAACGTACCCGCTACGGTTTATGAAGAAGCTCATACGCCAATTCCTTGCTAACCTGAAAACCGAACGCAATTTTTCCAAACATACCATTTCCAATTACGGCCGTGACCTGGCACAGCTGGCAAAAATTGCTCCAGAGGACCCTTCTGAGTTCAACCTCTCCTTTGCTAGGCAGTTTTTGATTAAAATGGAAAAAGATGGATACGCTAAACGGTCAATTGCCAGGAAGATTTCTACTTTCCGTTCTTTTTTTAAATATTTGATTAACCAGGGGTTGGTAACCAAAAACTGGTGGGGTATTATTTCTCTTCCCAAGCTAGCCAGCAGGCTGCCAAATTTTCTATATTTGGAAGAGATGACTAAAATGTTAATGGCTCCAGATCTAAATACCCCTTTAGGACTGCGTGACCGTGCAATTTTAGAGATCTTATATGCCAGCGGGATCCGGGTTTCTGAACTGGTGAGCCTGAAAAAAGGAGAAATAGATGAAGGGTCAGGGGAAATCAGGGTTTTTGGTAAAGGATCCAAGGAGCGGATTGTGTTAATCGGCAGCCATGCTAAACACGCATTACGTGAGTATTTGGGAAAAGGCAGACCCCAAATTTTAGGAAAAACCAAGACCGATGCTTTATTTGTGGGATACAGGGGAACCCCACTTACAACACGTTCAGTAGAAAGATTATTGCAAAAATATGCCAAACAAGCAGGGATTAACAAAAAAGTAACTCCACATACGTTGCGCCATACCTTTGCTACTCACATGTTAGACGGCGGAGCAGACCTTAGGGTAGTGCAAGAGCTCTTGGGCCACGCCTCCCTATCTACTACACAGGTTTATACGCATGTTACCCCCCAGCACCTTAAGAAAATCTATAAAGAATCTCACCCAAGGTCTGGTTGACAACCTTTTAGTCAGGACGGTATAATAGCGCGTTTGTTTCTTGTTGTGGGGAGGGGGAAGTTTGCCAATGAGAATCGATGTTGCCGAGCTTTTAAAGGAAATAGGCAGGACCTCTTCTTTAAAAGAGGAGATTAATCCTTCCTATAAAGAAGAAGGATTAAATTTACAAGAACCGGTAAAAATTAAAATACGCCTTTTAAACACAGGTTCAGGCATACTTTTAACCGGGACTTTGGATACAAAAATAGCAACAGAGTGCGTAAGGTGCTTGAAAAAATTCACCATACCATTGCATGTTGAGCTGGATGAAGAATTCATGCGCAAAAATAAAGGGATCAGGCCCCACGGAGGAGAGATCCAGCTTACGGAAAAAGACTTTGTTTTTGCTTTAGAAGACGAGCATATTTTGGATCTGGAAGAAGTGATCAGGGAAAACCTGGTTATGGCTCTTCCTCTAAAGCCGGTATGCAGCAAGGCCTGCCCGCCCGTCTTGGCGGGTCCGCCTGCAGGTAAGGCTTGCAAAGGGGTCAAGGGTGATCCTAGGTGGCAGAAGCTTAAAGGAATAGTAAAAAAGAAAGGGGAATAATTATGCCAGTACCAAAGAAAAGACATTCGCGTTCCAGACAGGGAAAAAGGAGAAACGCAAATTGGAAGTTGGAATTGCCAACGCTTGTTAAATGTGTCAATTGCGGAGCACCGGTCCCGCCTCACCACGCATGTACAGAGTGTGGCTTTTACCGCGGCCGCGCAGTAATCGCAATCAAAAAAGACAAAAAAGAGAGCAAAGCCCAAAAGGAGAAGAAGTAGTTTTGATTCGCATTGCTGTTGATGCTATGGGGGGAGACCATTCCCCTGCAGAGACTGTAAAAGGTGCAGTAGCAGCTGCTAAAGAATTTTCTTTTCAAATAATTTTGGTGGGACAAGAAGCGGTTATTAAAAAAGAGCTCTCTAAATACCCCGCATTTTCCAACATCTCAATTAAAAATGCTTCTGAAACCATTGGAATGGACGAAGCCCCTGCTTCCGCAGTAAAACAAAAAAAAGATTCCTCTTTAAACGTTGGCATCGCACTGGTTAAAAACAAAGAAGCAGACGGTTTTGTTTCTGCCGGCAACACCGGAGCACTCATGGCAGCGGCTTTATTCGGCTTAGGCCGGATCAAAGGGATAGAACGTCCAGCTATTGCCACGGTTTTCCCAATTGCAGACGGCAGGATTTTGCTTTTGGATATGGGGGCAAATGTAGACTGCAAGCCGCAACACTTGCAGCAGTTTGGCAGAATGGGCAGTCTATATGCTGAAAAAGTATTGCATATTAAGAACCCCAGAGTTGGGCTTTTAAATATTGGAGAAGAAAAAGAAAAGGGGAACGAACTAACTCAAGCAGCCTGGCCTTTGCTTAAAGGTTCCCCGATCAACTTTATTGGCAATGTTGAAAGCAAGGAAATTTTGTCCGGTACGGTAGATGTAGTGGTTTGTGATGGCTTTGTTGGCAACCTAATCTTAAAGTTTAGTGAATCTTTAGCAAAACATATTATTAATATGCTTAAAAAAGAAGTAAAAAAGAATCTCATTGCACAATTAGGAGCGCTCATGCTATTGCCATCGCTGCGTAATCTTAGAAAAATGGTGGATTACGATGAGCAGGGGGGGGCGCCATTTTTGGGTGTGAACGGAGTTTGCATTAAAGCCCACGGCAGGTCCAAAGCTAAAGCGATTAAAAATGCAATCCGGGTAACCGGAGAAGCAATTTCCGAAAACATGATCACCTGTCTTTCGGCATCGGAGAATAAATAATGGCTAGAAGAGCAGCAATTATCGGAACAGGTTCTTTTTTCCCTCCAAAGGTTGTTACAAATAACGATTTAACTAAAGTGGTAGAGACTTCCGATGAGTGGATCCGTAGCCGTTCCGGGATTGAAGAAAGGCATGTTACAGATTACGCAACCGCAACTTCTGATCTGGCAACCGAAGCAGGCAAGAAAGCGCTTGCAGCATCTGGGGTTGATCCTCTTTCCGTAGAATTAATTGTGGTGGGGACCACTTCTCCGGATACGCTTTTTCCTTCGGTAGGAGCAATCCTGCAGGATCGCTTGGGCTTAAAAAAAGCGGTAGCTTTTGATGTTTCCGCAGCTTGTTCCGGCTTTAATTATGCCTTGACCATTGCTTCGGCTTTTATAGAAAACGGTACCTATAATAATGTATTAGTGGTTGGAGCAGATACGCTTACCAAATATGTGGATTGGACAGACCGTAGCACTTGTGTGCTTTTTGGGGATGCAGCTGGAGCAGTAGTTTTGACCGCAAAAGAAGATGGTTCCGGGGTCTTATCTAACTATCTGTATACAGATGGGGCAGGTGGAAAAGACCTGGTAATGCCTGGCGGGGGTTCGCGCGATCCAGAGATGAGGAATGGACGTTTTATAAAAATGAACGGGAAAGAAGTGTTTAAGTTCGCAGTGCGTGCTTTGGAAGCTTCTGTGGTTGAAGTTGTTAAAAAAGCAGGCTTGGAGCTTTCTCAAATTTCCTGCTTGATTCCGCACCAGGCAAATATTAGAATAATTGACCATGTAATCAAAAAGCTTGGTTTCCCGGCAGAAAAAGTGTTTGTTAACTTGCAAAAATACGGTAACACTTCCGCTGCTTCTATTCCGCTAGCGCTGGATGAAGCAGTAAAAGCAGGGAAGATCAAAAAGGGAGACATAGTGGTTCTCGCTGGATTCGGAGCAGGATTGACGGCAGGAGCTAATGTGATCAAGTGGTGAGATTCAGGGTGAGTTGTGAGCAGTGTGTTGTGAGGCGAGTTGTGGGTTGTGAGTGTGGGATATAATAAGCCCACAACCCATTCCCATTACCCACCCCACAACTCATAACACATAACTCACAACATTTTTAAAAAGGGAGGAAAACGATGCTTGATTATCTATTGACTGAGGAACAGATTATGGTGAGGGATTTGGCAAGAAAAGTGGCGCGGGAAAAAGCGTTACCCAAAAGGGCGGAATGGGACGAAACAGGGGAGTTCCCATGGGAGGCGTTAAAAGCTTTTTCCGACGCAGACCTTTGCGGGCTATACATTCCGGAAGAGTTAGGGGGCTTTGGACAAAGCGTATTTAACTTTTGCTTGGCAACAGAAGAAATCAGCCGCGTTTGCGGAGGAGTGGGAGTTACCTTTGCTGCATCCGCGCTTGGCTCTACTCCGATCCTTCTTTTTGGAACAGACGAACAAAAGAAAAAATATATGCCTCCCATTGCCAAAGGGACCAAACTTGCAGCTTTTGGCTTAACAGAAGCAAACGCAGGTTCCGATGCCGCAGGGATTGAAACGGTAGCAAAAAAAGACGGAGACTATTTTATTATTAATGGGACCAAACAGTGGATTACAAACGGAGGAGAAGCGGAAACCTATACCGTTATCGCCATGACAGACAAAAGCAAAGGACCAAGAGGAGCTACTGCTTTTATAGTTGAAAAAGGTACCCCGGGTTTTACTTTTGGTAAAAAAGAAAACAAAATGGGAATCCGCTGCAGCGCAACCCGCGAATTGGTTTTCCAGGATTGCAAAGTCCACAAGAGCCAAGTTTTGGGAAGAGAAGGAATGGGTTTTATTGTTGCAATGAAGACCTTGGACCTTACCCGTCCCGGGATTGGCGCTCAAGCAGTAGGGATTGCACAAGGTGCACTTGACGAAGCGATAAAATATGCCAGGGAAAGGGTGCAGTTTGGCAAACCGATCTCTTCTTTGCAAGCCATACAACACATGTTGGCAGACATGGCGACCTCGGTAGAAGCTGCCAGGGCATTGGTTTATGCCACTGCCAGAATGATTGATGCAGGGCATAAAGACTATACCCTTCCTGCTTCAGAAGCCAAACTTTTTGCTTCTGACACAGCTATGAAGGTAACAATCGATGCCATCCAAGTATTGGGTGGATACGGCTACATGAAAGAATATCCGGTTGAGAAAATGGCAAGGGATGCTAAAATAACCCAAATTTACGAAGGGACCAACCAGATCCAGCGTAATCAGATCGGGCTAGCCTTGATCAAAGAAAGTGCACAAAAAAAATAGCCATGGATATCATTGTTTGTATAAAACAAGTTCCGGATACTACGGAAGTTAAGATCAATCCGGAAACCAATACTTTGATCCGCGAAGGGGTCCCTTCCATTATTAACCCTTTTGATGAAAACGCAGTAGAAGCTGCGCTAGTACTCAAAGAAAAGCATGGCGGCAAAGTTACGGTTATTACCATGGGCCCGCCGCAAGCAGCAGAAGCACTCAAAGCTACCATTGCCATGGGGGCAGATGAAATGGTTTTGGTTTCTGACCGCGCTTTTGCAGGATCAGATACTTGGGCTACTTCTTATACATTATCTCAAGCGATCAAAAAGCTGGGAAACTTTGATCTCATTCTCTGCGGCAAGCAAGCTATTGACGGGGATACAGCACAAGTAGGGCCTGGGATTGCAGAATGGCTGGGGATTCCCCAAGTTACTTTTGCAGTTAAGCTTGAAGCAGACCCTGCAAATAAAAAGGTAAAAGTGGAAAGAATGTTGGAAGAAATAAACGAAATAGTAGAAGCTCCTTTCCCATGTGTGGTTACTGCTGTAAAACAGATGAATATTCCTCGTTTGCCGTCGCTTAAAGGGATGATGAGAGCAAAGAAAGCAGAAGTGAAAATTTTATCAGCCCAAGATATTGAGGCTGATCCTAAAAACCTAGGGCTCAATGGTTCTCCTACCAGCGTGGTAAGGATCTTTACTCCCCCGCCCAGAGGCGGCGGTGAAGTGTTGACTGGAGAAGCCGGTGAAATTGTTGGCAAGCTTATTGGAAAAATTAAAGATAGGAAGATTATCTAGATGAGCATCAAAATTCTATTAGATAAATGCACGGGTTGTTCTCTTTGTGTCAAAGCTTGCCCCTTTGCTGCAATCACTATGATCGATCGGCCGGCAGACGCGCCGGGAAAAGGTAAAAAAATCGCGCAGATCGATTTGGATGTTTGCACCCTCTGCGGTGCTTGCGTTCCGTCTTGTAAATTCAATGCCATTGACTTGAAAAAAGACCTGGGTGGCGGTGACATTGACCTTTCACACTATAAAGACGTTTGGGTTTTTGCCGAACAGCGCGAAGGCAAAGTCCAGTCAGTTGCTTACGAGCTGTTGTCCGAAGGCAGGCAATTGGCAGCTGATTGCGGGAGCTTGCTTTGCGCGGTGTTATTGGGCGATGCGAGCATTGAAGAAGAAGTTGACCAGCTTTTTAAATATGGTGCGCAAAAAGTTTATCTGGTTACGCATCCGGAATTAAAAGATTATCGTACTGCGCCTTACACCAGAGCATTGGCTGAGGTGGTTACTAAACATAAACCAGAGATCATTTTGTTGGGTGCAACCACTCTGGGACGTGACCTGGCAGCGCGCCTTGCGATCCGGGTTGGTGCAGGGCTCACTGCTGATTGTACGGGCCTGGCCATAGACCCGGTCAAAAAACATCTTTTACAAACCCGCCCTGCTTTTGGCGGCAATATCATGGCAACTATTCAGACTATCCGCCATCGGCCGCAGATGGCAACTGTAAGAACAAAGGTCTTCAAAAAATCCCAAATCCAAAATCCAAAATCCCAAGAAGGGAATGTGATCAGATTTACGCCGGTGATCGACCAAAACGATTTGGTGGTTAAGTTGTTGGATATAATCAAGGATGAGAGCGTAAAAGTTAATTTACAGGACGCGGAAATTATTGTTTCGGGTGGCCGTGGACTAGGAGAAGCCAAGAATTTTAAATTAATTGAAGAATTGGCAGCAGTATTAGGCGGAGCAGTAGGCGCATCCCGTGCAACAGTGGATGCGGGATGGATTTCTGCTCACCATCAAGTAGGCCAGACTGGGAAAACAGTTTGTCCCAAACTCTACATTGCCTGCGGGATTGCAGGGAAAATCCAACACTTAGCTGGCATGCAGTCTTCGGATACTATTGTTGCTATTAACAAAGATCCGGACGCTCCAATATTTAAGGTTGCTCACTATGGCATTGTCGGCGACCTGTTTGAATATGTTCCGTTATTGACGAAAAAAATAAAGGAACTAAGGGGCTAATGAGTATCGCGTTTGTGTTCCCAGGACAAGGTTCTCAAGTGGTGGGGATGGGGAAGGATTTGTTTGAAAATATTCCGTTGGCGAAAGAGCTCTTTGAAAAAGCAGATGCGGCATTAGGTTTTCCACTCTCAAAACTTTGTTTTGAAGGTCCGGAAGAAGAACTAAAAAAGACCGCGATTACCCAGCCCGCAATTTTGGCGGTGAGCACCATACTTGGCAAGCTCTTGCTAAATGCAGGTAAAAAACCGGAAATTGTAGCTGGACACAGCTTGGGAGAATATTCTGCACTGGTCATTGCAGGCGCCATTGATTTTGAAGATGCCATTAAGGTTGTACACTTAAGAGGTAAATTTATGCAGGATGCAGTTCCTCTTGGTAAAGGGGCGATGTCAGCAGTTTTAGGTGCAGACAGGGAAAAGCTGGTAGCAATTTGCAGGGAAGTCAGTGCTTCATCAGGTTTTGTACAAGCGGCAAATTTTAATTCCCCGGACCAAATTGTTATTTCCGGAGAAAAAGGTGCAGTAGAACTGGCAGGGGTAAAGCTTAAAGAAGCAGGAGCAAAAAAAATCATTCCTTTGGCGGTAAGCGCGCCTTTTCATTCTGCTTTAATGCAGCCTGCGCAGGAAAAACTGGCAGAAGAATTAAATAAAATTAATATTAAAGATGCCGGGATACCCGTTATCTCTAATGTTACGGCAAAGCCAATACAAAATGCGGCAGAAATTAAAAAACTATTAATAGAGCAGGTAACGCATTCGGTTTTATGGGTTGATTCTGTACAGGAAATGGTAAAATTAGGGGTGAGTGAGATTGTGGAGGTTGGGTCGGGGAAAGTTTTGGCGGGGCTGATCAAGAAAATCAGCAGCGGTATTGCTATTTATAATGTATCTGATGCAAATAGTTTAAAAGAGAGGTTAGAATCATGAAATTAAAAGATAAAGTTGCGCTTGTTACTGGTTCTGCCCAAGGGATAGGGCGTGCAGTAGCGGCTGCGCTAGCCCAAGAAGGAGCCAATGTTATTATTTCCGATGTGAACCTGGATTTGGCAACACAGACCGCACAAGAAATCACATCTTTGGGAGTTAAATCGCAGGCATATAAACTGAATGTCACCGACCTGGCAGAAGTTGAAGCAACAGTTGCCCAGATGATCAAAGATTTTGGCAAGATCGATATTCTGGTTAATAATGCCGGGATAACCAAAGACAATCTCTTAATGCGAATGAAGAAAGAAGAATGGGATGCAGTCATTGGCGTTAATCTTACCGGAGTTTTTAATTGTACAAAAGTGGTTGGTACCTTGATGATGAAAGCCCGCTACGGTAAAATAGTAAATATTGCCAGCATCGTTGGCCAGATGGGTAATTTTGGCCAGGCGAATTATGCGGCTAGCAAGGGAGGGGTCATTGCTTTTACCAAGACCGTGGCCAAGGAGCTGGCCTCGCGCAATGTGACTGCCAATGCCATTGCTCCGGGCTTTATCCAGACAGCAATGACAGACAAGCTTTCTGACGAAGTGAAACAAAAAATGATGACCCAGATCCCGCTGGGAAAACTCGGATTGCCGGAAGATATTGCAAAAGCAGTGGTTTTTTTGGCGAGCGCGGACGCAGACTACATTACCGGACAAGTTTTAGCCGTTAATGGCGGAATGTACATGTAAGGAGGAAATCCTAAATCCGAAATCCTAAATACTAAACAAATTCTAAATTCAAAAGTTTTTAAAATTTGAATTTAAAAGTTTTGAAATTGTTTAGGATTTAGATATTAGGATTTAGAGTTTTTTAAAAAGGGGGTGAGAGAATGGACGAACAGAAAGCTTTTGAAGAGGTGAAAAAAGTAGTCGTGGAACAATTGGGCGTGGCAGAAGCAGAAGTAACGAAAGAAGCTTCTTTTGTAGATGACCTGTTAGCATTGAAATCCCGGACGAAGAAGCAGAAAAGATCAAGACCGTAGGAGATACAGTTACCTACATTATGGCGCATGGTAAGAAGTAGTTTGTTTTGATTGCTGTGTAGCCAAGTAGCTACGGGGGATAGGTTCTTCTAAGATACTTGGCTACAGGCACCCTCCTTCGCTCCTCGACAAGCTCGGAGCTACGGAGGGCGAGTCCTATAAAGGAGCATAGAAATGAAATTAAAACCCTTAAAAATAGGAAAATTTACCGCGAAACTCCCGATTATCCAAGGAGGAATGGCGATCCGTATTTCTACCGGAAGGTTGGCAGGGGCAGTGGCTGCCATGGGTGGGATTGGAGTGATTGGTGCTTCAGGTATGGATTTTGACGAATTAAGAGAAGAAATTCGCATAGCCAGGGAACTGGCAAAAGGCGGAATTGTGGGCATTAATATTATGTTTGCTGCCCGCGAGTTTTTAGGAATTGTAAAAACAGCAATCCAAGAAAAAATAGACATTATTTTTACTGGTGCGGGTTTTTCCAGGGATATTTTTAAGCTTGGGTTAGACTCGAATACGATTATTGTCCCAATCGTTTCTTCCGCAAGGCTGGCACAGACCGCAGAAAGATTGGGGGCCAGTGCGGTGGTGGTGGAAGGGAAAGAAGCAGGCGGGCATTTGGGGACAGACCGTTCGGTAAAAATAATTGTCCCGGAAGTAAAGGCGGCAGTAAAAATACCGGTGATTGGAGCGGGTGGGATGATGAGCGGCCAAGATATAGTGGACATGTTAAAACTTGGGGCAGACGGGGTACAGCTTGCTACACGTTTTGTGTTATCAGAAGAATGCAATGCTGCCAAGTCATACAAAGAGGTTTACCAGAGAGCAAAACAGGGAGATGTGTCAATCATTCAATCTCCGGTTGGCATGCCGGGCAGTGCGCTTAAAACTGCTTTTGTGGAAAAAATACTGAAAGGCGAAGCGCCTAAACCGATTGGTTGCGACTTTTGCCTGAAACATTGCTCGTTGTTATATTGTATTATCCAAGCGCTTCTCAATGCACAACAAGGGGATGTGGAACATGGGATTGTCTTTTCCGGAGAAAATGTCTGGAAAATTAAAGACCGCACAATAAAACCTGCCAAAGAAATTATTGAAGAACTGCTTTCCGAAGTGGAGGCCATAGAGTGAGCCATCAGCAGAACAGAAGAGTAGTTATTACGGGAATGGGAGTAATTGCCCCCAACGGCTTAAATAAAGAAGAATTTTGGGCAGGGCTTAAGAGCGGCAAGAGCGCAATTGAAAGAATTACGCTTTTTGATCCTACTGGTTTTGATTGCCAAATTGCCGGAGAAGTAAAGAACTTCGACCCCACAGTCTATGTAGAAAAAAAAGAAGCACGGCGTTTGGCGCGTTTTCTTGTATTTGCTATTGCTGCTTCCCAAATGGCAGTAGATGATGCAAAAATTAACATTGCTGGAATTGCAGACCGTACAGGAGTCTTAGTTGGTTCGGGTATCGGAGGGATTGGGTTTTTGGAAGAACAAGCCAGGATCCTCGTTTCCAAAGGTCCTTCAAAACTTAGCCCATTTACAGTTCCTTACATGATTTGCGATATGGCATCAGGGATGGTCTCGATCCGTTTCGGTGCCAAGGGGCCAAACAGCTGTACAGTTACTGCTTGTGCTACAGGAACGCATTCTATAGGAGATGCCTATAAGATCATCCAGCGTGGGGATGCAGATGTCATGATTGCCGGAGGGACCGAGGGGGCAATTTGTCCGCTTGGAATTGCCAGTTTTGCAGCAGCCAAGGCACTTTCTACGCGGAACTCTGAACCTCACCGTGCTTCACGACCATTTGAAAAAAATCGGGATGGGTTTGTAATGGGGGAAGGGGCTGGGGTTGTAATTTTGGAATCTTTAGAACATGCCAAAGCACGCGGTGCGCATATTTATGCAGAGTTAGTGGGCTATGGGATGAGCGGGGATGCAAATCATATAACTGCTCCTGCTCCAGAGGGAGAAGGAGCGCAAAGAGCAATCAGAATGGCATTGGCAGATGCAGAGATTACTCCGGATAAGATTGATTACATTAATGCACACGGTACTTCGACTGTGCTCAACGATAAATATGAAACCATAGCCATCAAAGCAGTATTTGGGGAACATGCAAAGAAAGTCAGCATTAGTTCCACCAAATCCATGCTCGGTCATCTATTGGGCGCTACGGGTGCTGTAGAATTGATTGTTTCTGTTATGAGTATAAACGAAGGGATCGTGCATCCTACTATCAACTACGATGAACCGGACCCTGAATTGGACTTGGACTATACACCCAATGTTGCAAGAAAAAGAGAGATCAACTACGCCATGTCCAACTCCTTTGGTTTTGGCGGGCACAATGCCATTTTGATTGTGAAGAAATTTCAGGGATAACGATTTTTTCTCCCCTTCATTTTAAAGGCCACAGGGCTGTGTTATAATTTCCCCTAAGGACGCATTTTTTGGGTTTGTTGGAACGATTTATATCTATGGGGTAGAATGAAGAGCTTTTTTTTAAAAATATGCTCCTTTTTTATAGTGTTTCTTTTAGGGATGGCAGTGGTTGCCTTTGCCGAAGACGCTTATCCGCGCATAACTTTTGACGGGTATAAAAAATACGAATACAAGAATGTCAATGTCACCCCTTACAGCAACTATTTTTTGGGTCTTTCCCATTTAGGGGGGTTTGTTCCCAATTATACAGGAGGGCCTTGGCAGGAGAGGTTGCTGCTTAAAATAGAAGGCCAGCTTAATAAACAGCTCAAGGTAACTTACGATTTGGAAGACCAGCCGGAAACCCCTTCCCGTTACGATGTTAAGGTTCAGTATGACAACCATGAAATTATTTTTGGGGATGTTAATATCGATATTACCGGGAATGAATTTGCCTCTGTCAGTAAATTCTTAAATGGAGTGATTTATCGCACTAAAGGGGGAAATTATGATTTTATTTTGGTTCCTTCTGCAAAGTCCAAAAGCCAAAACCAAAAAATAACCTCTTTTTACGGTACAGGGATCCGCGGCCCCTATAGCCTAGGGCATACCAATATTATAGACGGGTCAGAACAAATCTACTTGAATGGTATTTTGTTGGCCCGTAAAAAAGATTATGACATAGACTATTTCGAGGGGAGGATCACCTTAAAGGAGATCATTAACAGCGGGGATGAAGTTAAATATACCTATGAATATACTACTATTATCGATTTATTCTTTCCGACTTTATCCAAAAGGGACTTTTTTGCAATGCAGGGCCGTACTACTTTTGACCCTTCCCAATTTGGCTATGTAGAACCACAGCCAGTACCGGTTGTCATATCTGCCCAAGATTTGTTTCCCTCAAACATGCCGGACCGAGCTACTTTTGAATCTCAAACCGGGACTACCGCAGAAACAGTAGCCTATTATAAAGAACAAGAGAAAAAAAAGAGCATTGTAGAGCAGGAATCTACAGGGAAATACCAATTAATGCATACGCCGATAGTTCCTTTTAGCGAAAAAGTAGTACTCTGGGGACAGGTTTTAAAACTGGAACAGGATTACCGTGTTAATTACGATACCGGGGTTTTGACTCTTTTGACTTCTGATCTGCCCCAGGATAGTTCGGAGCTGAAAATAGAATATCAATATAAACAAACCACGTTGGAAGTAGAGCAATTTCAGGGAGTTGTAGCAGGTAAAGGGCCCTATGTTTTAAGCTATAACCCGGTGGTACTTGGATCGGATAAAATAAAAGTTAATGACGCTTTAATGAAAAGAGACCTGGATTACACTATTGATTATGGACAAGGGAGAATATTGTTTAATGTGGATATTGGTTCTGCTACAGATATTAAGGTGTTATATGCGCACGCAGTTAAACAAAAACCCCTTTCTACAAAACCGGCAGCTGCTCCCACCCCTTTAACAGTAGGAGGTACTTACTTAAAAGAATCCGGTAAAAGAGGAGGAGGAGCCGCAACTGCTACTGGATATGATACTTTTAAGGGAAGCGACATAATAGGCAATAGTTCCTCAATATTTTTGAGCAACTTTCCTATTACCAGTAGCACAGAGGGGACTTTGATCGTTAAGAAAAACGGTGTGGCTTTAACCTGGGGAGTAGATTATGTAGTTCCAACTACAGAAGTTGATCCTGCTACCGGATATTCCAGGACCATACCGACTACCAAGCTGCCTAGTTTTATAAATGTCAGAGAAGATCTTTCCAATGGTTATGATACCGGTGCGATCAAGTATTTGGATACAACCCTGCAAGCTACAGACGAAATTATAGTCGCTTATACGTATAAAAAACCGATTGTAGGCAGGTATTCCGGAAAAGGTAACGGAAGCCGTGGCCCTTATTACATCAGCAAGAATTTTAGGAACATTGTGGGAAAAACAGAAACGATCCAGGTGTGGACTACCGGAAGCTCTAATATTACTATTTATACCCGCAACGGGAGCATTGAGCCGGACATGGGAGCCACTGGATATTCTTTCTATTATTATCAGGACAATCCATACATCATGTTCAACAGCGAATTAGATTCCAATAAAAGTTTTTCCACAATTTTCCAATATGTTCCTGCAGCTGCTTCTACGGGCTCTGATATTGCCCAAGAAGTAATCGGGTTTGATGTAAAATATTCAAACCAGGATCTAAAATTTTCCGGTGTCATGGCTTCCAGTAACGCAGACCAGGTTATTATTTCTACTGCTACAGAAGAAGATTTTGCCGGAAACGGCAACCGCACTTATACCCTGCATTCTTCATCTCTCTTAATAGAAAACACCGAACAGGTTTATGTGAACAATAACTTGTTGAATAAAGATTACGACTATTACATTAACTATTCTACCCCGGGACAATTGGTATTCTTTTATATTACCCCCTCTACCCAAGACGTAATTTCAGTTTTTTATGAATACCAAAACAGCAGCGGAGGAGGAGGCGGAACCAGGTCTCAGCGCGGCAATGCTTACAAGTTCGAGGTTTCGGACCGTTTTTTTAACAGTGTAGATGCAGGGATGAGCTATAAAAAGCTTGAACCGGATTTTAGGCCAATTGGGAGCACTCCCCTTGGTTCAGGCAGTGAATATAGAAACTATAAACTTGCTTACAACCCGCAAACAAATTTTTCTTTTGGCTATGACCTTTTGCAGACCGATGATCAGATCGGGACCTATTTAGATAAATTCTTGCATCGCTGGGACCATCGGCTTTCTGTCGGTTTTGTCCCTTACAATTTAGTAAAAATAGGATTAACCTACCGCACTTTTACTTCGAAAGACGACTTACTGCCCGGGGCAGTGCTCCATACCAGCGATTCGGTTCAGGAAGAATGGAACGGCAGCATTGTTCCCCCCACCTACCAAAACGGGGAAGTTGTCTTGGTAAACAAAAACGATTTTAAAACTTTTTACGTCAAGTCCGATGCCATAGATTTGGTTGATCCCCGTACGGACCGTACCGACTTTTTCCATACCAACAATACTTTTGCTTTTACCAAGCGGTTTAGCGGTGACCTTGATTACCAGATTAATGAACCCAAGACCATCACTTTGACACAAGAAGGAGGAGCAACTGTAGAATCTGTAACTGGGCATACCCGTTCCCAGGATTTGGGTTACGGATTAAATTTAGACCTTACGGTAGACCCATTGGAAAAACTGGCTTTAAGGGCCAAGTTTATTAATCATAGAGCAGACGACTTAAAAAATGCGATTTTAAGCAACATTACTCGTAATGAGAGCTATCACTTGGATTTTGTGCCAATTAAACCGCTGGTTTCTTCTTTGGACCACAATAGGATTGAAGATTTGGCTGTGATTGTTGGAGGAAGAAATCCAAGAACAGACCGTACCAGTGCAAATGTAACCTACGTCCCTTTTTCTTTTACTCGTTTGACTTGGAATCTCGCTCAAGACGGGGCAATACTTGCCAATGGAAACGTGAGTGGAGCAAATTCCAATACCTATACTTGCGATATTAGTCCTTACACCAGCCCTCTTTGGAGAATAGATGCCAATTTTAAGTTATTTAGTAAATATGCTTTTGCTCCGCAGAGTACTGGGGAGGTTTTGACCAATACCGATTCTTTTTCACAGCAGTATCATTTGGTTTTTACCCCATTTACATTTTTGACACTGGTGCCGGGGCTTTCTCAAGAAGATTATTTTAACCATGATAACGCAGTGATAAACCAGGTTTACACAAAAACCCAAAACCAGACTGCAACCTGCAAATTAACCTTGCTTCCCATGCCATCTCTTACCTTAACTTCGGATTATTTATTACTCATTACCAAGGATTTTGTGGGAGGATCGAATAAAAATAAGAATGTACTTGCCAATCGTTTGGATTACAAATTTATGGGGTGGGGAACTCTTGCCTATGATTGGATCTATGAAAATAACGGAGGGGAAGTGCAAGGTGGGATCCTTACGGATTTAAATTTTACCAAAAACACCCATGGTTTAACCGTTAAAATTAATCTGCCGGTCGATAATCCGGTTTTTGCTGGATTTGTGGTAGATCTTGGTTATAAACTGGTTGATTATGTGGACCACAAAACCAGTGCCAACAATTTCCAGGCAAGCTTGCTTTCTTTTGAAGGAGCAATCAACTTTTAGTTAAGGATGAGGACCTTGCCTTTGCCAAGCAGTGTCTGTGTGCCGCCGGATTCATAGACTATCCGATATAGGTAAGCGCCGTTCTGGAAATATTCTCCTGCAGCATTTTTACCGTCCCACAGCACATAGTTTGGACCAGAGCTTTGGCTTTCGGTCCTTTTCCAGAGCAGGTTTCCTGTGATGTCAAAGATATAGATTGAAACCGTGGCATCTGTGGCTAATTGGTAATAAATAGTATAGTTGCCGCCGCTCTTGGGACTAAAAGGGTTTGGCCCGCCAAGGCTTTCCCCTACAATTGCCGCAGAATTATTTAGGGTTACATTGATAGTATGGGTTAATTCTATACTCGCACTTACTGTTAATTTTAAAGTGTAGATCCCGTTTTTGTTTGGTATGGTACTCCAGGTTTCAAGTAAACCGTTGCCAACTGGAGACGTGTGTGTGGTCCCAATTTGTATCCAGCTCCCTTCGGTTGTAGCCCCATATAGATATTCCACTTTATAGCTGGTAAAACCTTCCCCAGTGGCATAGCCTCTGATCGGTACTGTACCGTTGATAGCGCTGTTTCTGGATGGGGTTGCAATGTAAGCAAGGAATCCACCCAATGCATTCCCAACATTAATGCGCCCGCTGCCTAATTTACCTTCATAGCCTGGATTTAAGGAATCAATGTTATCTGCAGTGGTTTGTATTTTTGCGGTTATCTCAGCTTGTCCCCAAGTAGGGTGCTGCCCTTTGATTAAAGCTGCTAACCCCGAGACAAAAGGCGCAGCCATAGAAGTACCGCTTTTTAATCCGTAGGAAGTAGGGCTGTTATAAGTGGTACTGTAAATATCTGTTCCCGGAGCTGAGATATCTACCCAAGTGCCATAGTTAGAAGATTCGCCTCCCCATACTGCTCTTTTATCGCTTTGGTCGGTGGCAGCAACCGCGATCACGTTAGTATAGGCTGCAGGATAGAAAGGAGAAGATGATCCGGAGTTGCCTGCAGCAGCAACAATAACACACCCTTTGTTATAAGCATAAGTGCACGCATCTTCTAATACAGAAGAAGCCGTAGTTTCCCCTAAGCTTAAATTAATAATCCCTGCGGGCCGGTCCGCAGCTTCTCTAACCCCCAAAGCAACATTTACCGTTGAACCATGGCCAGTAGAATCTAAAACTTTAATTGCCAATATTTTTGCAAGCCAATTTATACCTGCGATCCCTTTGTTGTTATCTGTAATAGCTCCGGCAATTCCGGATATATGGGTTCCGTGACCGTTATCGTCTGTAGGATCATCGTCGCCATTTACGTAGTCATGGCCAAGCAGAACTTTGCCGCCGGTTAAGTCTTCGTGAATATAGCTTACTCCCGTATCAACTACAGCAATAATTTCCGTGGAGCTTCCGGAATATATCCCCCAGCCGTTTTCAGCCGCAATTTTTGTGATTCCCCATTGCTGTGAAAGGTAAGGATCGTTGGGAGTTAGACATGAGTGTACTAAATAATTTGGTTCCGCATAAAGGACATTTGGGTCTCTTTGCAGTTTTTCAATAACAGGCAGAATATCCTGTTCTTTTGGAATGGAGACCTTGTAAATGTCTTGCAAGGTGTTTTGGGAACCGGAAACCATGGATTGCATAGCAGTTTCCGGAAAAAGCTTTTCTACTTTTAAATCTGGGGCATGGCCAATGGACTTTATTTCGCCCTGCAAATAGTTTGGCGGAGTAGACCCTTTGAAAAGAGTAGAGGGCTTAAGTTTTACTACGATCTCGCCTGGGACATATTCTGAGGCAAAAGAGGGGAGGAAGGTCCCAAGGAACATGATTAGAGTAAATAGCAGGAGAAAATAGCGCTTCATTTGGGGTTTAGTATAACATAATCTAGAGTTGGACTGAAAGTTTGGGAAAGGGTATAATTCCCATCGATGCCGATAGAAAACAAAATAAAAGAATTGGGATTTGAACTTCCAGCTGTAACTCTGCCGGTAGCAGCGTATGTGCCGGTAGTAAAAACAGGGAATCTTTTGTTTTGTTCCGGCCAGCTTCCCATGCGTGACGGCAAAGTGGCTTTTATGGGAAAAGTGGGGAAGGATTTGAGCAAAGAAGAGGCACAAAAAGCAGCTCAGCTTTGTTTGCTGAATGGCTTGGCTGTAATCAAAAAAGAGACTGGGGAACTGGACAGAATTAAGAGGGTTGTGAGGTTAACTGGATACGTTAACTCTGCTCCTGGGTTTATAGAACAGCATATAGTAATGAATGGTGCATCCGAATTGGCAGTGGCCATCTTTAGTGACAAAGGGAAGCATACCCGCGTAGCAGTGGGGGTTGCTGAACTGCCGCTTGATGTGGCAGTGGAAGTGGATCTTATTGTTGAGATTGCGGAGGGATAAGAGATGAAAAAAGGGAAATTAATAGAACGAACCAAAAAAGTGCTTTCTCCTGTACTTGCCCGTTACTTTGAATTGGAAGTAAAAGGGGGCCGCGGAGCATTTTTAACCGGGTTGGATGGACGCAAGTATCTGGATTTTTCTACCGGGATTGCAGTCAACAGTCTGGGGCACTGCCATCCAAACATTGTGGAGGCAATTGAAAAGCAAACGCGGCATTTGATCCATGTTTGCGCAGGGATTGCTTACTACGAAGCAAATGTAGCTTTAGCGGAAAAGCTAAAAGAGATACTGCCGGCTCCTCTGGAGAGCGTTTTCTTTTGCCAGAGCGGAACAGAAGCAGTAGAGGGGGCAATGAAACTTGCCAAATATGTTACCAAGAAACCGGGGATTATTACTTTTAAAGGGGCATTTCATGGCCGGACACTGGGTGCGCTTTCTGTAACTACTTCAAAAGCAAAATATCAAGAAGGGTATAAGCCCTTGCTGCCCAATGTTTATGTGGCGAGCAAGGACATCGATTCTTTTAAGAAGGTTGTTGCTAAAGTGGGGAAAGGTAAGATTGCGGCAGCAATTATTGAGTTAGTCCAGGGAGAAGGGGGATATATTATTCAGGATCCTTTCTTTGTTAAAGAATTAGTGGTGTTTTGCAAATCACAGGGGATACTTTTGATCTTAGATGAAATCCAGTCCGGACTGGGGCGTACGGGAAAATGGTTTGCTTGCCAACATTTTGGGATTGTTCCGGATATTATGTGCATTGCCAAGTCTTTGGGAGGGGGGTTGCCGCTTGGGGCAGTGGTCTCTTCCAAGAAAATTATGGAACAATGGTCTCCTGGTGCACACGGCGGGACCATGGGAGGCAATCCCGTAGCTTGTGCGGCAGGACTTGCTATGTTGGAAGTGATCCAAAAACAGAAAATTTTGGATAACGTACAGAGCATGGGAGGATACCTGAAACAAAAGCTTTTGGCTTTGCAAGCACAGTATCCAAAAATCAAAGAAGTCAGGGGCCTAGGTCTTATGTTGGGGGTAGATTTTAAAGATTCCGCTTACGCCAAGCATATAATCAATACTTGTTTATCGCGGGGACTGGTTTTGATCAGTACAGGAGCAGACGGACAAGTAGTACGTTTTATTCCTCCGCTTAATGTAGCCAAAGCGCAAGTCGACAACGCCTTGCAAATTTTTGAGCGTGTTTTAAAAGGATAATATATGGAAATACTCCAAGGTAAAAACGTAGTTTTAGAAGCATTGCGCGCAGGCCAGCCTTTGCGCGAGGTTCTTTTGGACAGAACGCTCCGCCGCGATCAGGTAATTACGGAAATTTTTACCCTGGCCAAAAGCAGCGGGATCCAGGTTTATTGGTCTGACAAAAAGAACCTCAACTGCCTATCAAAAGGAGAGCGGCACCAAGGTGCAGTAGCGCAGCTTGCCGGTAGGCAATATTTGGCGCTTGAAGATATTTTGGAAGTAGCAGAGAAAAAAGGGGAGCAGCCATTTCTTCTTTTACTGGACGGGATCGAAGATCCTCATAATTTAGGGGCGATCATCCGCACTGCGGATTGCAGCGGTGTACACGGGGCAGTAATCCCAAAACGCAGGGCAGTGGGGCTTACTCCTACGGTTTCTAGAACTTCAGCAGGTGCTACCGCATACTTGCCTGTAGCCAGGGAAGCAAATATCAACAATGTTATCCGTAGTTTAAAAGAAAAAAATGTTTGGGTGGTGGGTGTGGAAGCCAGCGCAAAAAAAGCGTACACAGAAGCGGATTTTACCATGCCTGTGGCTTTGGTGATTGGGAGTGAAGGGGAGGGGCTGGCTGAACAAGTAAAAAAGAACTGCGACTTTTTGATTTCCATACCAATGTACGGCCATGTGAATTCTCTAAACGCTTCGGTTGCAGCTGCGATTGTGATGTATGAGGTAGTGAGGCAGAGAAAAGGATAGAAGCGTGATAGGTTTTTCTAAAAACTTATTAGCATTAATGTTGCTGCTGGCCACTTTTTTGTTTGTTGGTTGCACGACTGTCCCGCCAGAAAGTACCACAATTTTGGGGCTGGATACTTTTACTGGAATGGAAATTATAAATAACAGTTTTGTGATTTATCTTGACTATTTCCCACTTGCTACTATAGAGGGGCGTCTTATAGTAAGAAAAAATAATGTTGTTCTGGTAAGTGGGGTAGATTATGTTGTCCCTACTACAGAAGTGGATCCTATTACAGGATATGCTCGCGTTATACCTGAGACCAGGCTCCCATTTTTTATTAATACACGAGAAGATTTGTCAGATGGATATTATACAGGCACGATCAAATTTTTAGATAACACCTTGTTTCCGACAGATGAAGTAACGGTGACTTATAACTACATGAAACCAACGGTTTGCACTTATTCCATCAGTGGGACAGGAAGTCGGGGACCGTACTATATTGCGAATCATCCTAAAATTGTTCCCGGGGAACAGGTGGTGACAGTGTGGAATACTGGAAGTTCCAATGAAACGATCTATACTGGGAATACCAGTTTTGAGCCTGATATGGGGGCAACTGGATATTCTTTTGGTTATTATCAGCCCAATCCCTATATTATGTTTAATACTGCCCTAGATACTAATAAGCGTTTTAGCATTTCCTATCGGAGCGTGAATTAGTTTTTCGGTTTTGCAGCTGCGATTGTGATGTATGAGGTTGTCCGCCAGAGAAAAGTTTTAATTTTATTTTAGTCTCCTAAAAATCCTAGAAAACCTGAAATTTTTAATACATTAAGCAGATAAGATAGTAATAGCAGGAGGACTTTATGCCTAGTTTAATGGCTTTGGCTGGACGCGGAATAGTGGCAGCAAAATTTAGGATCGCATTCCCATTTCTAACATCCAAACAAGTAAGAATATTAACTCGCAGGGCTTCTTTAGACGAGGGGATGGGAGAAGTAACGGTTTTAAATACTCCCAGGTTACGGGCATTGTTTGACGATCAGCTAATGGGTTCTATTGCCGATCTTTCTGGACCATCTCATATCAGGCTTATCAAAGTTGAAAAAGGATTTATTGAAAGGCAAAGAGTAGTCCAGTTTGTCCTTGCCAATAAAGCTTTGGTTGGCGGACACCTTGGATTTTTAGTGGCACTGGGACTGGCAGCTCTAGCTTTTCCAGGAGAAGCAGGGGAAGTAGTTGATCGTTTTAAAGAGTGGACCACAGCCAATCCGTGGTCTTCTTCCGCCATTAAATTTGCTTTGCTGGGGACATATGGGGACATGTTGGGGGGCAGGGTGGCAACCGGAAAATGGAACTTTTCTTTAAGGGACAATCTTTCCAAGCTCCTTTATTGGGCAGGTGCTGGAGTTGCGATCAAAGGGGCTTTTAAAATTTATTTTGGCGGGATGGATGTTTTGGCTGAGGAGCTCCCATTTTTAAAGACCCAGATATTCGGCTTATCCATATTTAAAGCATTTTTAACTTCGGCAGTTCTAAACTCAACTTTTTATCCTTTACTGGTAAAAGCGCATGCCAGCTACGACCAGCATGCAGAGGCTTTGAAACAAAATTTTAGCGTGGGAAGATTATTGACAGAGCCGCTCCGCTTTGCCAAAGATTTGGCAACCTGTAAATTCCTGAAAATTAAAAGGGACTGGATACCTCTGGCCAAAAGGTTCTGGCTGCCTGCGCACACCATTACTCCGCTTTTGCCGCCGGTGTGGCAGATCCTATATGCAGCGCTGCTTTGTCCGGTTTTGGGGGTGGATGTGGGGGTACGGGCTGCAGAGGCAAAGAAACAGAAAGCTTAAGACTTAAGCAAAACAGTTACATTGCCATTCCCCACCCAAATTGATATAATTTCCAAATTAACTAACAACTAACGACTGACAACTAACAACCGAAGGAAGTATTATTTAATAATTAGTTGTAAGTTGTAAGTAGTTAGTTGTAGCGACCCCGGCTTGCCGGGGGAGCGTGTTGTTCTTGGAGAGGTAGTCCCGCCTACGCTAAAGCTTCGACGGGACTACGAGTTTCTTGATAAATTAGGATTTTTAGTCGAGCTTGTTTGTATTGTAAAGTTTGTGTTTTTATGGAGAGGTAGCGAAGTGGCCAAACGCACCTGACTGTAAATCAGGCGGCTTATGCCTTCGAAGGTTCAAATCCTTCCCTCTCCATTTCTGATTTTTAAGGGTGTTAACAGCTAAAAGTTAATGCCCTTTTTCTTTTTCTAAAAGATGCAGTAGATCTCCAGAATCCTCTTGGCTAATATTTTGGCTAATACTTGAAACTGCAAGTAAGCTTTTAATGTCGATACTGTAGTCAAGCTGATTGGTCGCTTCACGCTTGTTTTGTTCATCTAGGTGGGCATATGTCATTGTGGTCTTAATGTCTGTGTGCCCCAGTAATGCTTGCAGGGTAGTAGCAGGGATTCCTTTATTAAGCAGCTGCGAGGCAAATGTATGCCGCGTTAAATGTGGCGTTAAATGTTTAAGCCCTGCCCGTACCCGAGCCTTATTAAAAGCAAATCGGTAGTTTTTTATGGGAGAACCATCTCTATGACAAAACACATGGCCTCTTTGTTGTTTAGTCCTGAGAGTTATTGCCATACTTCGAAAATCTATAAAGTGGTCTCTAAGCCACAACAATAACACCTTCAGAGGCCTATTGATCGGGACCTGATTTTCACGGTAAGTTTTTGTCATTTGGTTTACAATTACCTCTCTGTCCCAGTCAATATCGGCCCACCTAAGGCCACATACCTCTCCCGGTCTCATTCCACTATATATTGCAAAGAATAAGATAACCCTTAACCACGGGGTCGCACATTCCCATAGCTTTTTCATTTCTTCTGGCTTAATAGCTTGTTTGCTCGATTTTTGCACCTTGGCTTGTTCAATCTTTTTGATAGGATTTTCTTTAAAATAGCATCTCTCTTCAATGGCTCTTCTAAATACACTGGAGAGAAAGGCGCGTTCAATGTTCGTAGATCTGGCACACAGCTTCTTTTTTCTTTCCCTCAAATAATCCTCTAAGGCCTTAACGTCTATTTTTGAAATCGGGGTTTCCTTAAAATATTTAATTACATTGTTAGCTGAATTTCTATGTGATCGATATGTTTTATCGGCTCGACAATCCCTACTCCAAGGGAGGTATCTTTCTTCAATATATTGGGAAATTTGCATTGATTTTCCTTCCGTCAATATATTTTCGGCCTCACCGGCTTCGAGTTTATACTCAAGCTCCGCAAACCTACGTTTTGCTAATTCATAATGCCGGCCTAGGCTTTTCCACCTCTGTTTGCCGTTATAAACGTAAACAGCGTAATATCTTGGCGGTTTATTGTTCTTGCCTTTTCTAGATCGTTTTATAAAACATGCCATTATTTAATCCATTATTTTGCGTATTATAAAGGCCTTTTCCTTAATCTCCACTCAACCTAGGGCTCAATATATTTATTTGCTACCTTGTTTTCCAATTTTTTTAGGTCTTCTAATAGAGAGCTCTTCAGGAATTTGTACCCTTTACCAAGCCCCGATATTGCAGATAGCTTACCTAGCTGCACATAGCGGGTTACGGCTCGAGGTTGTATATTTAATAACCTTGCGACTTGTTTTGACGTTAAGACTTCTTCATTATTCATTGTTTATCCCAAGAGCACTAAAAACAAAAATGCTAGCTGTAAGCAATTACAACTAGCATTATTTTAATCATACCTCGCCCGTTAGACACGGACATTAAAACATCAGTTTATGTGTCAGACAATACTATAATTTATATTTATACCTTTCTCTTCTTTTTACTAGCGCGTCAAGCGTTAGATCTGGATATTCTTCTTCAAGCGCGTCTAATATCTTTGGATTGGAATAGCCGTTCTTTGATAAATACGATATTTTCTCGTTTAGCCCTGGATTTTTAGGGGGTCTTAGGCTCGTACGTTCTTTGCCGTAAAGTTGTTTTTTGCAGAATTGAATTGCATCTTCCCAATAATAGCGAATGTCATCAAGTGAGGTGCTTAGGCCAATTTCAATAATAATTTTGCCTTCACTTTGATCTGGAATCATTTTTGCTCGCCATAATGGAGCATTTAACACGCCATAAAATATATAAAATCGTATGGGGTCGTCCCATTCTGGGCCCAGCTTAAATTCCATACGAATGCTGCCTAGGTCGTTTTTGAAAGATCTCATGGTCATATAAGCAGCTCTACCCTCTATTTTCCCAAGGCGGTAACATTGTAAACATAGACTATGTTGATCATTGATGTTTCTAGTTTTATGGTTGGTTTTAGATATATTTTTAATGTCTTTTTGAGTTTTTTCAACTATTCTATTAGCGCTATCCCGCCAGTCACTTGACCTCCATTTATTTCTAAATTCTTTGCATCGTTGGTTGAATGACTTGTTCTTTAAAAGTCCCTTTGCGATTTCCCTGAGTTTGTTTCTTGTTCTTCGTTTATATTCTTTTATTTTATACGGCTTTCCTTTAGGAGCCTCGTCAAGTTTTTTGAGTTTTTCCCAAATAGGTGCTAAGGGCTTTTCTTTTGCAAGTCTTTTTACATTTTTTAGGCCCTTTTTAAGTTGGGCAATTACATTCTTGCTTTTATTCACGACGGTTTGAAAAGTATAGCACATAAATTCTATTGTTTTTTCGAGGCCATTCTAAAATTAATGGCTTATGCATTTAAATGACATACATAAGCAATGGACATTAAATATGTTGATTTGATGTCCGTGGCAAGCACAGAAGGCCAATCTAAAATGATACCTAATGGTTGTGGCAACAATAAAGGAGGTGAAATATATGGCCAATAAATTAAGGAACATTTCTGATGAGGCAGTAATAGAGAGATTTAACATACAGTTTAGCAAGGTGCCTCTCGGACTGGCAAAGAAGATTGTTGACAAATGCGGTCAGAGAATAATTAAAGTTAAGGATGGGTACTCAGTTGTTCCAAAGACCAAGGTGAGAAGGTAGAAAATGAAGGGCATGAGCGCTTGCAAGCATCAGTCAAGCCGCTAAAGCGCCAATAATGATCTTTATTGGGCTCATGCTACCGCATTAATATTTGAAGTTGATGCTGGATTAAGCGAGAGAAGCCACTATTATTTAGGAGGAGAAAAACATGGATACAGTGCCGCAACAGATCATTGAAAAGATTAACGGACTCAAGGTCATCGAGGATTATGGGGTCAAATTAAAAATATCAGGGAAGCAATATTCTGGCCTCTGCCCTTTCCACAACGACCAGAGACCAAGCTTTAGCTACAACGACAAAGATAAGCTGTTTTATTGTCATAGTTGTCGCTCTGGGGGAAACATCATTCAATTTGTCGCAAAGAAGGAAGGGATAACATATAGAGAAGCTCAAAACAGATTAGCTTTGAAGTATGGGGTTAAAACCAAAGAGCTTAGCCAGAAGGAAATTGAAGAATATGATCGCAGACAACGAGTTCTCGAGGTTAAAACCGCGGCAGCATATTATTATCACAACCTGTTAATGTATGATCCTGCAGGGGAAAAGTATAAAAAGCACCTAAATAATCATTATGGCTTGACAGACGATACTCTTAAAACCTTTTTGGTTGGTGTTGCCTTGCAAGGGAATTTATTATTTAAGCATTTGCTTGGTAACGGATATGAAGAAGAACTGATTGTTGAGAGCGCAGTTGTTAAAAGAATGGCGGACGCAAGCCTGAAAGACTATTTTGCTTTTCGCATTATATTTCCTTTCGTTCAAGCTGACGGGTTAGTTGAGAGTTTTACTGGCCGAGCAACAGAAGAAACACCGCGGTATGAGCGCGATGACAAATATAGACAACTGCCAGGGCAAAAGCCACTTTATAATGTAAAAGCGATAAAAGAGACGAGAGTCGTTATTGTTGAAGGCCCAACCGACTGTTTGGCGTTTTATCAAAACGGCTATCACGCAACGGCATTGGTTGGAGTAAGCTTGCCGGAAAAGATGGAAAAGAAGATAAATAGTGCGGAAGTAATTATTTGTTTAGATGGTGACAAAGCAGGCAGAGATGCCGCCTTAAATATCGCAGAAAGACTTATGGAAAAGGCAGCAATTATTCAGCTACCTGACGACATTGATCCTAATGAATACCTTAAAACCCACGGAAAGAGTGACTTTGATGTTTTATTGGGTTCTGCCAAAGACTATATTTCGACCGTCCTAGATTCGATTCCAGCTAATGCAAACAAAAAGCAATTGAATCAGGCTTTAAAAGCCACAGTACTAAAGATGGCTAAGCTGAACAATGTGGATGTGGAATTGTTTCTAAAAAAGATGAAAGAACAATTCGAGCTGACAAGCCATGAGGTAGAGGCCTATAGGAAGATGGTTAAGCACGCAAAAAAGGAGGCCATTAATGAAGGTAAAGAGTCAGCGAACGGCCAAATAACTAAAGAGTACAGTGCGGCTTTTGAAGGGTTAGTCGACATTGTGTCTGATGGTGGAGCTACGGCGTTTTTGATCAAAGAAGAGGAGGAGTTATCTATAGTTAAAGAGATAGAAAAAGATGGCAAGCTCTTGATCCCCCCATCAAAAGAACAGCTCCCTTGGCTGCTTCCAAGAGGCAAAGCTGTAATGCACATATATGAGCATCTGAGACAGATGAATGAAGAAGATCGGAAGAGTGCGATATATGAAGAATTATTAGCTTATCATAAAAATATTTCCGAATTGCCTGATGAGGGATATTATGATCTTTTAGCTGCTTGGGTGTTGCATACGTATTTTATGGAATCGTTTCAATACTCCCCGATAATCTGTTTATACGCTGTCCCGGAAAGGGGCAAAACAAGAACGGCAAAAGGACTTGTTAATATTGCATATCGAGGAGTAACACTTGTAACATTGGGCGAAGCAAATATATTTCGACTAGCTCAAAACTGCAATGCATCACTGTTTTTTGATGTAATGGATATCTGGAAAAAAGCCGAACGTGCAGGGGCTGAGGACGTTCTGTTAGGTCGTTATGAACGAGGGCAAATTGTTTCAAGGGTCATCTATCCAGAAAAAGGGAAATTTGAGGACACAAAACATTTCTGTGTCTTTGGCCCAACGTTAATTGCCACAAACATTGAGCCCCATAAGATTTTAGGCACAAGAGCAATAACAATAACTATGCCCGAAAGCAAGCGTCAATTTGAAAACGAGGTTATCCCCGAACTATCTCTGCCTTTGAAGGAAAAGCTGGTTGCCTGTCGTGCATTATATTTAAATTGTGTCCTCGATCCGATTGAAAAAGCTGCTAATGGCCGACTAGGCGACATATTAAAGCCGCTGCATCAAATTGTCCGTTATTTTAGCCCTAAAAATGAAGAAATGTTTTTAATGCTTGTCGAGAAGCTTACGGAAAAGAAATTACTTGCTAAAGCAGAAAGCATCGAGGCTGAAATTCTGTGTGCGATCAGAGATTTGGAGCCTTTTGTTAAAAACACAAAGGTAAGTGTGATTGAAATCACCGATCGGGTTAACTTGCATAGAGATGACAGGTCAAAACTCAATCCAAAAACGGTAGGAAGACGGTTAAATTCATTAGGTTTTGACAAAGGAAGAACTGGCAACGGATCATCTGCCATTATTTGGGATACGGTTAAACTGGAAGGGATGCTTACCTCTTATGGGTTAGATATAACACCAGAAACGTCAGAAACATCAGAAACATCTGGAGAAGCATTTTAATTTATTAACGTGATCGGTTACTGATGTAACTGACGTTACTGATGTTAGTAAGAGAAAATAGTACATTGGCAAAAATGATTAAAACAAATAGTTTCTCATGTTTGACAATAAATCGCGATATTAAGCGTATTAGCCTGAGGGATTCAAGCGAGATGCGGTGTTCTAGGGCAGATCAATAGGAGTCATTGTAAATCCCCTAAAAGCGGGGAAACATGGAAATCCTCTGGCTAATAGGGTTTGAGTCCTGGTTGTGCGGAAACGCTATTGCGGACCGTGTGTTTTTATTGGGAGCTCAAGGAAAAGGCGTTGAAATTATAGATAACTTGGCAAGTGCTCGAGGGTAAGGTCAAAGATATTATAATTGTTTTCCTTGTGCTTATGTGGAAAATCTGGGGGCATTTAGAATTTTTTGAAATAAAATGACATCAATTTTAACAAAGGAGTAGCAATCAAAATGAATGTTATGACCGTAGGCTTTAGGGGAGTAATCAATAGTGAAAGCATGATGAGATTTGTTTTGATCGTTAGCGGATACTTCGAGTCAGAGACAACGGAATCAAATACCAAAGCTGATATGTTTGTCGGGAAGCCCGGAACTAAAAAGCCATATTTGGAAGATTCTGGTAGGACAATGATATTACCGGTGGATGTAGGTTTGCCGAAAGTTTATGCCTGTAGAAATGAAACAGGCGGACTAACTTTTATGTTAGCGGAAGAATATTGATTAAAGAGCAAAACCTATTAAAAACAAGAGGAGGTGATAAAGATGAAAAAAGAAGGAATTGTTAAACCTCGAGATCCTATGCTGCCTTCTGGAAA
>JAPLLA010000032.1:35544-50280 GCA_026387795.1 Candidatus Saganbacteria bacterium
TGGAAAAGCAAAGCAACCAAAAACCAGAAAGCAATTAGAAGCATTTAAGAAATGGCTAACTTTGCCGGGAAATGTGCAGAGAGGGATCCGGAAAATAGATGCTGAGATTAGCAGATTACAGCAGATGAAAAGGCGTTTACTTACCCTGTATAAATGACATAATATATATGTACTAGAGCTCATAGGCGCAAAAGAATATGCTGGAAGAACTGAAGCATAGATTTCATGTTCCAATGAATGAATATTAAGCAGGTTTATTAATGAACCTGGCAGGGAAGCCACTAGTTCATAAGTCTTTAAGCTTGCAAAAGCTAGGGGGAAAATATGGATAAAGAAAAGCAAATATTTCAGATAAGCCCAAAGTCCGCGATCTATGTTCCTTCGATGATTTTCTTTGGTTTTATAGTATTGTTATTTCTGTTACTAACGTTAGCTTTTTTCTCAGCGGGAGGGCCTTGTATAATAGGTGGCATCCTATTTCTTACTTCGACAATGTTTGGCGCTCTTCACATAATAAATATATATTTATTTCCAAGATATACAAAATATGCCTTATATGATGATTCATTGGTTATTCAAACAGGTGTTATTGCCAAAACAAAACAGACGATCCCCGTCAATAAATTGCAAGACGTGACGGTGTCTAATGGAATTATGCAAAAACTATTTAAATGCGGGAATGTATTTGTTGAAACTGCCGGCTCGATTCCAAAAGTGTTAATTGAAAACGTCAATGATCCTGAAGAAGTGGCGCAAAAGATTCTAAGCCAGGTGCGTAAAAATAAGCAGACGAGCACATAACAATTGGAAATGAGGAAGAGAATGCTGTGGTTGGATTCCAAATTAAATTAATAAGCCGCCATAAAGGCAAAGCAATGATAGCTTTAATTGGCGCGCGAGAAGTATAATTATTGCGAGAGTAGCTCAGACAACCTCGCGCCCTAAATACTCATCTAGTTTAGATATTACCTCATCAACTGTAAGCAAGTCTTTTGGAGAGCTACCAACAACATGAGGGATATATTTGTCTTTTTTTAATTCAGTTAAAATATTTGCGCTTTTGTTTCCTCGGCCAGAATGATGATAAATCTGCCCAGTGATAACCATATTATATTTCGTTTGTCCCTTTTTTAGCCCACTCAAAACATCACTATTTCTAATTTTAGAATTTCCGTAATAAGCAATATCCCAATCCGTAGCTTTCAGCCCATACTTAGCAAAAAACGCTCTCAGCCTCTCCCTTATTAAGTCCTCATCGACAACCTCACCTAATACACAAATATTGAAGGGTTTTGGAATATTTATGACTACTCCTCCCTCCTTTGTTTTGATTTTTGGTTGATAGACCAAGGCTTCTTTTAAGCTGTTAATCGTCTCTTCCGCTTTTTGTAAATCTATTTTCAATATTTCATTTTCAAGCTTATTGTCGTCAAGGTTTTTAATCGCCTTTGACAGCTCTCCCTCATATAATTCAAGCAATTCTTGATCTTCTCTTGATTTTTCTTCATGTTTTCCAGATATAACCTTGCGACTCTGTGTATATCTGAGTAGCGCCTCTTCAAATTGAGATTTAAAGCTATTTAGGTCTTGATTCTTTAAAGCAAGGAAGAATTTATAGTAATCTGAAGGAGATATTATGTAAAAAGATAACTGTTCCTTCCCCTTATATTTATTCTGAAATTCTTTTCCAGCATTCAATTTATAGAGATTTTCATTTTTGAAATCTCCGTCATCTTTGATCTCAACAATAAGGATGTCCTTTTTAGTCTTTATAACAAAATCGGGATAAAAAGCATAATAGCTCCCATGACTGTGGCCATTTTTCTTATAAGCAATTCCAAAATATTTGCTTTCCGATACGCCATTCTTGAACCACCATAAAACATCATTGTCCGTTTTCTCTAATTCATCAATGAAGGTTTTTTCCGGCTTGGACCATTGTTGCTTTCTGTTCTTGTCTCTTTTTACAAAATAAGGCTTAAGAATAGATTTATTAATAGTCTTTATTTCGTCGTAGTTTTCAAAGACGCTGATTATTTCTGGCACTTGCCAGTCTTTGTTGGAGATGATCTCGTCGGCTTTTTCAGGAAGAGACTTGTATTTCCCTTTTGCTGATTCAATAAGCTCAGTAAATTCTGCTTTATTGACTGGATTTAAGACAATTGCAGCTATCTCGTCTTCATTGTCAATGCCATAAGTCTTTTTAAAAAATGTGCGGACACTTGATTTGATGATTTCTGTGGGGCGACCACCGCCAGTAAACGGAAAAGTGAGGGATTTAATATATGCCGTGTATTCTGCGCAAACCTCTTCTCTGTCCCGCACTATTGTGCTAGTTTTCTGAAAATCAACAGCCTGTTGCTTGTCTATTTCGGTAATCTTCCCTTCTATCCCAATGTCCTTTTTAAAAATAATTTTGCCAATATTAATTTTCTTTTCTTTAAAACCCAGCTCAATGCTAGCTTGAAACAAACAATCTTTAAAATCACCAGATAATCTAAATAATTCTCGCTTTCTTCTGACTAGCTCACTTGGTAGATATATGTCTTTATAGACAGTATTACCTCTAACCATTTGATCCTTACTAACATAATCCTTAGCTAAATCATCGACAATCTCAAAATTATCTGATGCAGTATAAACGTAACCAATATTTAATGCGGGATAATTCTCGTAATGCTTCTGTTCCGGCATACGCATTATTCGTCCTATTGTCTGAATGTTGAAAACATAATTATCGGCATTCCATTCGCGTTGAAGCAGCAAGATACTCGCTCGTGGACAATCCCATCCTTGCACTATCGCCTCTTTGAAAACAAGGACATCCACCTCGCTATCGTGATTTTCCAAATAATCAAGGTTTTTCTTCTTGTCCTTTTCAGCAAGCCATAGGGCAAGTTTTCCGTTTTCAATTGTAATCCCATGCTTGTTTAATATCTCAATAATCTTATCCTCGGGCTCTCTTACGTCAGACTTCTTTTTCTTTGGTATTTGAATTAGAAGCAATGGATTTATCTTCGTGCCCGCTTCTTCATAAAATCTTTTTAGCTCTTTTCGTTTTTTCAGAGCTTCTCGGACAATATCTTCGTTTGTTTGCACGCGACCAAGGCCTGGATTTATTTGAATTCCTTCTTTAATCATTCCTTCAGCAACCACTTCGCTTAACTTTACGGTTGTCTTGTGATCGTTTGTGACGCCTTCTTTTGGAGTCGCAGAAACCTCAATAGTCAATTTAGGCCCAATCATACTAACAATTTCCTGTGATTTACTGGTTTTTGCTGTACGGTGGCTTTCGTCGATTATCAAAACGATATATCTGTCTGCATCTCTCGTGTTTTCGGCCACCTTACTAAGATTCCAGTCTTTCTCGTTGTCAGACATAAAAAGAGAGATACCTTCTTTATTCAAGGAATCCCAGTTTACAAAAACAATTTGATTCTGCTGAATTTCATTGTTTTGAATCTCATTTATATTAATGCAATCAAGTAATCTCTCGTTTTCAAAATGGCTTTCCAGCTTTTCCTTGCTTTGCTCATGCAAAGCATTAACGGAAATCCAAATAAAAGCTAATTCTTTTTGTCCATTTAACGCTTTGACTATGC
The DNA here is from genome assembly GCA_026387795.1 of Candidatus Saganbacteria bacterium. Taxonomy (GTDB): domain Bacteria; phylum Margulisbacteria; class WOR-1; order JAPLLA01; family JAPLLA01; genus JAPLLA01. Next base: position 39,147 of record JAPLLA010000032.1, read on the forward strand.
GAGACATTACTTCGGCAAGCATTATTGTCTTTCCTGAGCCAGTTGGTGCCTGAAAAACAATTAATTTGGGATCATCATCTTCAATATACCCAACCGAGGTAGAAACAAGCTCATTAATGCATTTCTTTTGGTATACTAAATCCTTCATAAATTTCTTGGCCTATAAAGGTCTTTATATATTTTGCGATAAACGTTCAGAATTACTTCTGGTATAGGTTTTACAATCTTCAGGCTATTTAAACCCTCAAAATCTTCTTCATTGTATGTGTGGTCATAACTAAAAACATAAACAACGATAGGCTTTTTATGCTTTTTAGCTTCTATCTTAAAATCTGATATTGCGTCCTCATCAAATACTATCCCGGTCATTTGTTTTTGATTTTCATAGATAGCAAATAAGCCTTTTTTGATAACAACTTCATCAAACGTTGCTTCAGCAAGACAAAGCATAGCCAGACTTCTTGAAGTTAATACCCTCTTATCGTTATCTGTCCTAATGTTCCCCACTAATTCGCCGGAATAATATTTTAAATTGTCTCCTAGCCCAGCAATTTTCTTTCCGCCCACGGAATACCCTGTCATTATTCTTTTTATCCTAGGGTAACAAATGTCACTGGCAATCTTTGTTCCACTCCCATTGTTGTCTTGATTGTCTGTGCATAGAATAAATTGTCTTTTGCCTTCATCTCTTTTGTTTAATTCTAATACAGCATGACCGGTTGTTCCTGATCCAGCAAAAAAATCTAGAATAATTGCGTTTTTATTGTTAGCAATCAATACTGATAAGATGTCTAGTACTGCATATAGGGATTTTGGATAATCAAAGGCCTTTCTTCTGTCTAATATTTTATCAAGCAATATTGTGCCATGAGATGAGGCGTCATATTTTGGATTTATCCAGACTGTCTTTGCCTTTCTACCCTCCTTGATTCTGTCCTTCATATAGACAACATAGCCTTTGCCATTCTTTTTGATGACCATGTCCCCTCGCTCAACAGCGTCCATTAGCGATGGCCTGGTCTGTCTCCACACTCGTTTTCTGCCAGAGCTATCAATTGGCAATATCTTTGAGGCGCCCTTGAATGGGGCAATGTCAATTTTTCCGGTATTTTCACAATAAAATATTGGATAGTGAGAGTTCGGCCTTTCTTCGGGAGTGGACAAGCCTCCGCTCCTCCTAAATGGTAATAATCGATACGAGGAAATATCATCTTCTAAATTAAATAATCCTTTTTGTTCTTCTGTGAGGGGCACATTTTCTATAGAAGCAACATTTGCATTCTTTGCATAAATTAGGCAGTATTCATGGCTCGTTGCAAAAAACTTATTAGTTGTTCTCCCTCGAGGGTTGCTTTCAACCACTAGGACACCAATCTTGTTATTCTCAAAAAAGATTTCATCCATCAACAGCCCAAGCGTAAATAATTCATAATCGTCAATTGTAACAACAATAATCCCTTTATCTGTTAATAAATTGCGAGCGAGTCGAAGTCTCTTGCTCATGAATGAGAGCCACTTGCTATGCCTGAATCGATCTTCTTTCTCTACGTAATCATTGTTGTATCGCCAGCTTCTATTGCCGGTGTTATAAGGAGGATCAATAAAAATAACATCTATTTTCTTTTTGTGAGTATAATTCAAAACAGATAATGCATGATAGTTATCGCCTTCGATAAAAACATGATTAATTCCACTTTTATCAGTTGAGAAAGACTTTGTTGTTTCATCTTTCAAGACAGGTAAGAATGATTTACATTGTTCGGCAACCTCTTCAATTCTATCTTCCCAAACAATGCCAAACTTCTTCCGCTTCAAAAGCTCTTTATATTCATGAATTAATTTGTCTTTTGACCAGCCATGATAGTCTTTCTTTTGCATAGATTTATGTAATTATTTTAGCACACTACGGAGTATTAACAATCCCAGTATTTATCACGCAAAATACTTAATTGAAATTAGAAAAAAACAGTCCCCATTGGTTTTGATATCGATTTGATAGGTAGGCACCTTGCCATTGAAATTAAAGTGAAGATAGCTTCTTAATCGAATTAAATTAAAATGTAATTTAATTTAATAAACCACATTATCAACATATATCAACGCTTATTACCGCTAAAAACCCCGTGGCCTTCTTTATTAAGAGTTACTACTATATACGTAAATAACGACCCCTAAAAAGGAGGTGAAATAACGTGGAAAACCAGGAGAATGCCGTATTTATGACAACTAAGGAAGCCGCTGATTATTTCAGGGTACATTGGATGACCATATCAAAATGGTGCAAAGATGGGGTAATCCCTGCTGCGAAGATAGGTAAAAACTGGAGAATCAAGAAAGAAGATCTTGATAAATGGTTTAAAGGAAAGGTGAAAACCAATGGAAAAACTGCTTAATAAGTACCTTAGGCATTTAGAAGTCGGAAAAGGATATAGCAGAAACACCATCGATGCTTATTCATACAGATTAAACTTGTTTTTCACATTCCTATGTGGAAAACCCTTGGTTAATGTAGATAAAAATGATGTTATTCGATATCTCCATTTTTTAGCCGATAAAGGCTACAGAAAAAAGAATGACAAGGTTACAAGAGCGCATGCATTATCAATTATCCATTCATTTTTTAAATATCTGAAGAATGAAGCTGTGATCATAGGTGATCCAGCAGAAAGAGTTGACCCTCCTAAAATAGACAAGAAAGAACCCTCGTTTTTAACTAAAATAGAATGTGACGCCTTATTACAGGCAGTCGAAATGTATTCAACAAGAGGTTGTAAATTAAGGGACTCAGCTATCATTAAACTGTTTTTGACTTCTGGTATACGTTTGAGCGAGCTGGTAAATTTAAACGTTAAAGACGTGGACTTTAAAGAGAGCACTATGCGAGTATTTAGAAAAGGAGGGAAAGAACAATTATTGCCATTAAATCAGGATGGGGCAGAAGCTATTAGTAAATATTTAATCGACCGAAATAATGGTCATGAAGCAGTCTTTACTAGTAAAAGAGGTAATCGCTTAAGCAAGGGAACGGTTACCTATCTTGTTAAGAAGTATATGAAAAAGGCCGGGATTCAAAATAAGAAATTAAGTCCACACACATTGAGACATTCGTTCTGTACTGCTTTATTGAGTAAGGGTGTTAATATCGCTATAATACAAGAGTTAGCGGGTCATAATAGCTTGGAAACAGTAAGAAGGTATGTTCACTTAACAAATATTGATTTGCGTAATGCAATTAATAAGCTTGAGGTAAATAATTAATGACTTTAGTGGTTACTGATATTAGACAAAGCTGGATATCCATGGCTGCAGAATCGGCCGTAAATTATAGCGCGGAAATTGACTTGGTTGATGCTACTGGAGCGAAAAAGCTTTTCCCAATATACAAAATAAATGCAGGGATTTCTATGTTTGGCTTAGCTACAGTAAAAAAGAAAAATCAGACAATGAGTAAATATATTGCGGAATATGTTGATTGGGCAGAGGACAATGTGAGCAATATCGAAGATTTTTCTACGGAGTTGAATAATCGATTAAACAATGATGTCGGGATCGGCGCAGACGATTCAGGATTTCAAGTTGCTGGATTTGTCGAAAGAGACGGCAAGAAGCTGCCTACATTTTGGCATATAAGCAACATAAACCCAAGCAAGACCTTCACAGCAGGGGCACACTTCCCACCAGAAAAAATATTTGAAACGCCCGCATTTCAGTTTAGAAATGGCTCAATCGGCGTGTTTTGTAAATTATTAGACTATCTTAGAAAGATTACTATTACAAGAGACGCAAATGGAGTAGATAAGTTGGCTATTAGCGGCTTATTAGCCGATCTACAAATTAATGACAAAATAACTGTTCCAAGAGATGAAACATCATTGGAAGTATGGCTTGAATTTACAAGGTTTTTAATTGAAACCGTTATTAATATTTATAGATTAAGCGACCAGAAACCTATAATTGGCGGCCCAGTCTGCCTATTAGGGATTACACAAGCTGGAATAAGATATTATTATTCTGCTCCTCCTACTTTTAGAGGGCAAACATGGGGAGACATTATTACCTCGGTATAATACTAGGACGGATACTCCCCCTATTTATTCTGGAATCATCACAATTAAAATTGGCTAATACTTTGGCTAATGCCGACAGTTGAAATCAGTGGTTTTTAGTGGTCCTAACTGGCATTGACTTGCTCTGATTTGTATAGGAAAATGTTGTTTACGAGAGGCTTTGATATTTCTGTAAATCAGGCGTCTTATGACTTCGAAGGTTCAAATCCTTCCCTCTCCATTTTTTGATTGCAAAGCGAAAAGCTTCATAGATTCCTTATCTGCTGCCGATGTCGCAAAATTTCTCTTGCTAACCCATATGCTATAAACACATCTGTTTTAATGCTAAAATCTATTTATGAGGAAAATCCTTTTAAGCTTTCTTCTGTTTTTATGTGCCGTTCTTTTCCTCTATAGTTGCGGGCAGGGGAATAACTCAAACCCCGACGATTCAGCGGTTGGCTGGGCGGTCGGCGGAAACACGAACGGCTATGCTGTAATTTTACACACTACTAACGGCGGAACAACTTGGGTCCGTCAAGGAACTTCCGAAACAATCCCGGACGCACCTCTTGGCGAGATTTGCGCCATCGACAACCAAACCGCCTGGGCGGTTGGGCAGAACATAAACGGATATGGAACAATTCTTCGCACTAACGATGGCGGAACCACTTGGACCAGGCAGGGATCAACGGAAAATATACCCGACGCTGAATTGGTGGACATCCGGGCGCTAAACAGAAACATCGCTTGGGTCTCCGGCTATAACGGTACTTTGCTCAAAACCACCGATGCCGGACTAACTTGGCAGCGCATCACAATTGAAGGAATTGCCAGTACCGACGTTATTTCTTATATGGGAATTGGAGACGCTAATCACCTTTGGGCAACTGGATATGCACAAGCAGGGTACCCCAGTTTTATTTATTTTTCCGCTGACGGAGGCGCCACTTGGAACCAACAAGCAGCCAGTAATCCTTACTTAGCAAATAACGCCATCATTGATTTTTTTGCACTGGATGCCGAGCACGCTTGGCTGGTGGGAATCAGCGAAATGGTGCTTAGCACCAGCGACGGTGGCCAGAATTGGAATTATATTTCCTGGACGGCCGGAGGCTTGGCCCATGCCAATGGTGTTTGGGCGTACGACACAAACAACGTTTGGGTTGCCGTGGATTATGGCTCGATGTGTTTTACCTCGACCAATGGAGCCACTTGGGAAATCCAATCGGCGGCTGACCCTTTCGGCCGTTGGCTACTGCGCGTCACTGGCTTTACCCCTCAAGTGGTTTGGGCTACCGGAAGCGCGACCCACGGCACGCCCCTAGGCGGGATCATTCATACCGTTGATGGAGGAAAGCATTGGCAGGATCAAACTATCCCGATTGATGTTCGCTTGCGCGGCCTCTCCTTTGTTGGAGCCAAGAGATGAGATAAACATTTCTGCTAACACTTTTGCTAACACTCCCAGTTGTGTTGTGTGGTACACATTAAAATTCACGGCTAAGCCTGTGGAGCAACTCTCTTGGATTAATTGAAAGCGGTTTTTTCCTTTGAATCATTCTTGTTCCTACCATTCGAAGCGTTGCAATGATAGTATCCATAGTCAAATTTCCTTCCCAAGATGCGATTAAGCTTGGTTCCAGAGTTAGCTCAGTTAAAATTCTTAAGGCTGTGGCAGTTTTCGGAGCGCTTGCATGAGTTACAATGGCGGAATTTAAGTCTGATAGCGCTAAATAGAAATAAGGCCCGCGGTTAAGCAGCGACAGGCTGACCGCAAATTCTTCCGCGGGGTTTTCGAAACGTGGCTTAGATAAATGTTCTAATTCGTGACTAATGACGTAATCAATCATGATTCTCCGGATTGTCGGGCGTTTGCAATATCGGTCGCCTTTTAGGAATTGCTGGGCATAAAGCGCATCTCGCAGGTCTAGTTCTTTTGGACGGTGTGGATTGTTTAAGTCAACTGGATTTACCCGTGTAAAAGCCGGGAGAATATCGTCGTTAATGCTTTTTTCAATCCCATCTAAAAACACATAAACACACAAATCTGCCATGCCCCATTTTCCAAAAGAATTACCGCGCAGATAATAAATAGTTATCCCGTCTGGCAGTCTTTTGGTCCGCTCGACTCGAAAAACCCCGGGGTTTCCCTCAATTGTTAAAGAGAGAAATCTGGGCGTGTGCCTTCCCATTGCTTGAAGGTCAGGGCCTCCTGTTGGTCCAAAGGTTTTCATGTTATTTATTTCGCCAAAAAACCAAAACAATTTCATTGTTGTTATGATCTTTTTTGTTCTTTTCGCAAAAAACCCTTTAGCAGTCACTCTCGGTTGTTTTGTGTAGCCTTCAGTGGTATTATTTTGTGGGTAAAGAGGGTAGGGGCAATGAATCAACAAGAAAAAAAAGAAATTAAAGAACAGATTAAATGGTTTAAGAAGTTCACCTTACTTGAGCGCTTAAAATTGTCCTATGAGCAGCAAAAGGCTATTCGGATTTTACGGGGGCTAAAAATTGAAGGGATCAAAAAACCTACCTGAACCGCTTGCATTTATTGAAGCAATCCATAAAAAGGGTGTGCGCTATCTTTTGATTGGCAGACAGGCAGTGATTGCCTACGGAGGGCCGGTCCAATCAATGGACTACGATATTTATATTGATGGGTCCGAAGAAAATACCTCAAAAATGCTGGAAATAGCCCGAGAATTTGATCTTTATCCTTCTGTGGCAAAGGAAGAATTAAAAAAGCATTTTAAGTTTAAACTGGAGAATGACATATCAATCGATGTTTTTCGCGCTAAAGCGTTTTCTTCTGCAGAGACAGGCAAAATAAGCTTTGAAGAGCTTTACAATAGAAAAACAATTGCTAAAGATCCTTCTGGCTTAGAAATCAATCTCCCTTCAATAGAAGATTTGATCGCCCTTAAAAAACTGCGATCTTATCCCAAAGATCTACAAGATATTGCTTATTTGGAAAATTTACGTAGAAAAAAATAAAAGGAGGTGAGAAACATGGCCAACAAAGAACAAGGCGGAAATAAAAATATAAAGAAAGCGCCAAAGCTATCTCTTAAAGAAAAAAGAGCGCTAAAAAGAGAAAAACGCGCACAGAACGGATAGTAACCGCATGCCATTTGAAGAAACTCACATTGACCATGTCTTCATTGGGCCCAAATATACCTATAAAGTAAAAAAGCCGGTTAAGTTTTCCTTTGTTGACTACTCAACCCTGGCCAAAAGAAAACATTTTTGCCGGGAAGAGGTGCGACTTAATCGGAGATATTCCCCTTCGGTTTACCTAGGTTATGTTCCCATGAAAAACAGCCTTGGTGAGACTTTTGAATATGCAGTGAAGATGAAAACCTTTGCCGGAGGGGAAAGAGTAGATAAGCTGCTACATAAAAACAGGCTTTCCATGAGAATGGTTGACCAAATTGCGCAAATGATCGCAGATTTTCATCTTAAAGCCCCTTCTATTCATTCTGCAGGCTCACCAGTACAGCTAAAGAAGATAGTTGTTGATACTTTGAACAATATCGATAAATTTGGGAAGGGCAATTTATCCAGCGGACAACTTAAACGAATTAAAAAATTCCTGCTTTCTTTTCTTTCTGATAAGCATCTTCTTTTTTTACAGAGGATAAAAAACGGAAAAATCAAAGATTTGCACGGGGACTTGCATACGGAAAACATTTTTTATCATAAAAAACCGTATCTGCTTGATTGCGTTGAATTTAATGCAGATTTGCGCAGGATTGATGTTGCTGCGGAGATCAGCTTTATCTTAATGGACATTGAATTTCGCGGGCGGCCTGATTTGGCACTGGAACTCTTGAAAGCGTATTTAAATAGGACCGGGGATTTTAAGGCGTTGCCTTTATTAAATTGTTATAAGTGTTATTACAGCTGTGTCCGAGGGATGGTTTCTGGCATGGAGGGGAAACATAAGCTTGCAAAAAGGTATTTACGCTTGGCCCTAAAATACGCTACTCGGAAGCCTTTTATAATTGCCGTAGGAGGGATAATTGGTTCAGGCAAAAGCATCTTGGCAAAAGCATTATCAGAAACGCTTGGCTTCCCTCTGCTTCGTTCAGATCAAATTAGAAAAAGCTTGGTTGGTACGAGAGTTCCTCGAGCTAAGCTTTATTCTCAAAGCTTTAACCAAAAAACCTATGCAGCTTTATTTAATCAAGCACGGCGCATCTTAAAACAGGGCCAAAGCGTTATCCTTGACGCTTCTTTTTCTAAGCGTGGCTACAGGGAAAAACTTAAAGCCTTGGCTAAAGCAAGCGGAGTTGATTATGTTTTTATTGAGACTGTTTTATCTAAAAAAGAGATCGTACAAAGGCTAAAGAAGAGGAGAGGGGATATCTCTGATGCCGGGCCGGACCTATTAGAGTTTTTTATAAAAACCTATGAGCTATCAACAGATATCCCTGCAGGTAAAAAGCTTTCTCTTTCTACTGCTGGGGAAAAATTAAAAGTGATAGAACAGCTTTTTCAGAAGAAGAAATTATTATCTATTTTGTAGAGATCAGCGTCAATAAGGATGAAACGCTCTTAATCCCCCCCAAAAACAGTAGCCAAAATATGAAATTATTGTAAAAAAAACCGATATTTTAGTGAAATGGGAATGCAATGACAGGAAGGATTTATGAGCATTATTGGAAGAGCCATTGATAGTGCTGCTACCCGGATTGCCACTCCGACGGTTTCTCTTATGTCGAAATATCGGGTAACAGCTAAATTGGCATTAGATATATCCGATTTGACGGCTCGAGCTGCCCAAGCGATTCATTTTACTTCTTGGCAGGCGGGAAGCGCTTTGCAACGTACGGCTGACATTGCCGGCTTCAAAAACTACTACAAATTGGCTCAAGCGAGAGGAACAAAAATAGGGGCCGAGATAGAAGTGATTAGTGAAACCGGAAGGATTGATCGCCGTTTTTTCTGGGTCAATCAACCACTGCAACACAAAGTTGAAAATGGCAGGTTGCATGTAACGACCGCTCCGGACACAGATCTTTGGCAAGGAACCCATTATGGTTTTCGTCGTGATAATGTGCACAGTTTGTTGACTAAGGTAACTCACGATTTTTCCCTTACTGTAAGAACCGAATTTGATCCCCAAAAACAATATGATCAATGCGGCTTAATTGTTAGGGGCAATTCAAGGAATTGGATTAAAGTATCCACAGAATACGAAGACCAGCGTCATTCACGGCTCGGATCAGTAGTTACAAATCTGGGCTGGTCTGACTGGGCAACAACTGATGTTGATTCTAGTGTTCGTTCAAGGTGGTACCGAATACAAAGAAGAGGACAGGATTTTAAGATTGAATATTCTGACGATGGAAAATTGTGGACTCAGCTTAGAATCTCACATCTGTGCCGCAACTTTAATAGCTTAAGTGTTGGAATTTATGCTTGCAGCCCAAATGAAAAAGGAAGCTTTGAGGCGACTTTTGATCATATTTCTTTGGGAAATAGCAGTTGGGCTTGATTTTTTCCCGACTTTTCATTTGCTAAAAACCCGGCCGAACCTGTCAAAGGCGTATCCTTCCCCAAAATTTGCCCTATCTTTTGCCTTATAATTTTATTCTCCAACTGAAATTTATCGTTATTCCTGCCGAAAAAACATAGAGGCTTAATCTATGTATAAAATCGGCGGGTTTCCAGGCAAACAACTGGCGATAGAGTTATATCAACGCTATTTAATAGGAAAAGCACGCAAGGATGGTGCTTATAGGGAAAGCGTAATTGCTGCTTTGCGTGATGGAGGGACCAGATTTGCGCAGTTGCTTGCTCCTGGAAATGGTGCTGAGTTAAGAAAAAAAGGATTCCTTTTTGAAACCTTTGCCCGTGACCCATCTGTTTACGAACCGCTGCTTGGAGATCCTTCGGTTATTGAGCACGCAGGAGAAACCAGGGATTATTGGCAAAAAGTTGAGAGACAAATGGAGAAAGATTCTGCTAACGAGCTCTTAAATGGCAAACCGGGTTTAATCGAGGATATTATTAAAGCTCATTACAGTTATGTGCAAAGGGAGGGGTTGGCAGCGGGTCTTAGAAAAGATTCCAAGGTGCTTTTGATGGGTGGAGGAGCGCTTCCTTTTACTGCTATTGCACTGCATAAATATTTTGGGGTCAGTTGCACTTGTATTGATACCGATCCTTCTGCAATCGATCTTTCCCGTCAAGTAGTAGCTAAAGTTGGCTTGGGAGCAGCAATTAAAATTGAACAGGCAAATGCGCTTGATTATTCGGTTGCGGATTATGATTTAATTGTTGTTACTGCTCATTGCATGCCCAAAGAAGGGGTCTTTGCCAAAATTGCCAAAGAAGCCAAGCCTTCGGTAAAGGTGGTTTATCGCGAACCAGTCGGATTGCATAAACTTCTTTATTACAAAACCCCAGACGCAGGAGCATTTGGCTTTACAAAAGTAAGGGTAATTAATCCCAACAAAGGGGAGATGGTTCAATCTGTAGTACTTGTAAAACAACCCGAGCTTTCTCCTCTAGCAAGAACAGCCGGATATTTTCCCGACAGCAGGATGGAACTCGTAGACATTAGGATGAAAAATGGGGAAAGGAAGACTTTGCGGTTTGAAGTTTTTCCCTGTCGATACGTTGACGGGGACCCGGCTTGGCAGGCGCTGCGAGATGCAATTGTGGAACAATCGAGGACAATTTTTAGGGAATTTGTGGATGACCCTAACCCGGGATATGACAATAAACTGGTTGAAGATACCTTGAAAGAAACTAGTGATGGACTAGTGGGAGTAATTTGGGACCAAGACCGGTTTGTGGGTCTCTCTGTAGTAGGGTGGATGCAAACAGAGGAGGGCAGGACCCTGCATTTAATGTTAAGTCAGCTGGAGAAGCAGTATCGGATTTCAAAAATAATTCCATATTCTCTTTTGCGCTTAAATGATGAGCTAGAGGCGCAACAAGGAGTACGCCTTTGGCAGCAAACAATCTCTTCCTACGATTCTCCAAACCCGTTTGTGCTGGGAAATCTATCAGCAATTATGAGCGATCCTTATCCTGATCCAAGGAGACCGAATAAAAGACCGAGCCCCAGGCAAAAA
>JAPLLA010000032.1:50286-50790 GCA_026387795.1 Candidatus Saganbacteria bacterium
ATAGGAAGAGCTTTGGCTGCAGCGCATTTTCCCGGGTTTACTTTTGATGCGGAGCTTTAAGTGGTTAAAGGATGGTATAAAGATCATCCCGGAATGATTTATGCTCCAGGCAAAGTACCGCGGCATAAAGACCCGCGGGTAAATAATTTTTGCGCAGAGCGGCTTAGGTACGATTTGCGAACTGGGGACAAGTTTTTGGGTTTAGGAAGAAGCAGCCGTTTGTTTACGTATGCATATTTGCAGTGGCTGCGGCATTCTTTAAATGTGAGAGAGATATAGCCTAAACAGGGCAATCTACCAGTTTTGGTAAGCTTTGGAATTTCACTTTTTATCTAAAAACCTTCTATGGCAACTAAAGCCACCCTAGAACTTGCTTGCGTGCTTACGGCCAATCTCCCAGGTCCGTCATTTGAGGTGAAATAAACCGAATCGTTTGGCAGCATCACCCCTTCTCCTTTCCCGTGAGCCCTGACCCTGGCAATGCCTTCTAAACAGACTACAATG
>JAPLLA010000032.1:50822-56672 GCA_026387795.1 Candidatus Saganbacteria bacterium
ATACCAAACCGAAGGGGTTCTCCTTGTCCTAATAATTTCAACTCTGCCCGGCTTACTTCTTTTCTGTAGAAAACATTGAGGCCCACACATCTTCCACCGATTAATTCACATTCAATTGTTTCTTTTCCTGAAAAAGCATACTTTACGCCCGGCGCTACAACTACGTCTGTTCCCATATTCCCCTTAATATGAAAGCCTGCTCCTTGAGCTACAGTAATAATTCTTTCGTAATCTGGAAGCACAGAAAATGGGCCATTTTCGGTAACACTTGCCATGCTTACTCTCCAGACTGCGCTGCGGTCTGTGAGCTTACCTTCTTTTGGAAAGACGTATAATTCAGTAGTGTTCCCTTTTCCGTTTGCCCAGGGCATAATTTTATAAAGGGCAGCGGTTTTTCTTTGTAAAGTAGCTTGGCCCTGTACTTTTAAGGCTTCTATAGTTCCAGCCATTGCTGTCTCAGCTGTATATAATTGAACTTGGGCCATAGAAAGATCCTTTCTTTACTTTTATCGGTTGGGAATTTCCCAAATCCCATTCATTCCAATTAATTTCTTAATCCCACAAACTGAAATCTGGTCGCATTGTTTCCGATACATAAAAAGAAGTAGAGAGAAGGGGTCTTATGAAAGCAGGGCCAGTTAAAGATGCTGCTTGTCCAACCGCCCCTAGGGGGCCTGTCCCTCCTTTGCGGCAAAACGTAAGATTGTTTACAGTGCTTCGTTCTTTTCTGCGTTGCTTGAATAATGCAAGAATTTTTATGCTCTCTGGGGGTTCTTCAGTTCAAGATGCCCAGGCGTTAGCAAGGGCAATTGGTCGCTCAAGCCTTTCATCTGTTAGCGATCTGGTTTTATATGGGGTTCTTTGGCAGGCTCTTCATGTAAGGGATGAAAAATTATATCAAGTGACTTTAACTGAATTAGAACAAAGAGGGATTAAGGCTTGGCTTATTGAAAGCGAAGGTGTGCCTCTCACCGAATGGTATCCTGGAGCAGAAAAAGACTTTCCCATTCCAATTGATCGTCCCTTTGCTGAATTGCACGAAGATCCAAGTTTAGAAAACTCCGTGCGACAACATGCTGAATCTTGTTTTAAGCTGGAATCCGAAGAGATAATCTTAGCCATTGGGCATCTTATTGACAATATTCACCAGCATGCAGTTAGAGGATATGGGGTGATCCTGGTTAAACCGCTTTGTAAAGATGACGGGAAAAAAGGGGTTGAGATTGTTAGTCTTGATGATGGCGTAAATTTGGGAGGCCTAAAACTTTCTGAAGAGGTCAAGCCTGGGAAGGGAAGGCCTAAAGGGCAAGAAGGAGGGATGGGCCTTTTTTACATAGGAAGATTAGTTGATGAATTTGTTATTATTTCTAAAAGGCAAGATGCGTCCACAAAAGTATGGTCAAGCGAATATCCGCAAAGAGAGGACGAAGCCCACACGCGTTTAGCTCCATCTGGAAGAATAACGATTTGCTGGAAATGGTTTAGTTGAAAAATTCAGGTTTAACACGTACACTAATTAGACATGATCACTCCGTCAATCTGGCAGGAACTAAACCACGATAGTATTTTGAATGCAGTCGAAGCTGTGCTGCCGGATAAATTAAGCAATTTACTCCTTAAGAGAAATAGTTACATCAATCGTGTTTACGAGTTGGAAAAACTTGGCGCGAACGAAAGGATCATTGTAAAGTTCTACCGCCCGGGCCGCTGGACCCGCGAGATGATCCTAGAAGAGCATCAATTCCTCAAAGATTTGGCAGCAAAAGAGATTTCAGTTATTCCTCCGCTGCAAATCAATAACCAAACACTTTTTAGCTTTAACGATATTCCCTTTGCCTTGTTTCCCAAAAAAGGGGGGAGGGCTTTGGATGAATTTGATGAGGAGTGTTGGGAGGAGATTGGGAGAATTTTAGCAAGGGTGCATTTGGTGGGGGCTTTACATAAAGAATCACAGAGAATTGCCTGGAAACCATCCATTGCAACTGCGCACCACCTGGAAGTTCTGCTCCAAACAGAGTATTTGCTTCCGGATTTTAAAAAAGCATTCAAAGATATAGCAGAGATGTTCATCAAAAAAGCGGACCCGTTCTTTGCCAGGCATGAATTTATCTTATTGCACGGGGATTGCCACAAAGGGAACTTAATTCACAGGCCTGGGGAGGGGATTTTTCTGGTTGATTTTGACGATATCTGTGTTGCTCCTCCTGTACAAGACCTTTGGCTGTTGCTTCCGGATAAACCGGAAAAATGCGAGAATGAAATTGCCTGGTTTTTAAAAGGATATGAGACTTTTCGGGCTTTTGATCGGAGCTCTCTTGAATTAATCCCGTTCCTTCGCGGCATGCGGATTATCCACTTTGCTTCTTGGCTGGCTGTACAGAGCAAGGAATTTGATTTTTCCACGCATTTTCCCGAAGCAGGGACCCCGCGTTACTGGAATGAGCTGATTAAAGAGCTGCAGGGGATTATTTTTTCGGAATAGAAGTTTCTTCCTCTATAATCAACAATTTTTCTACTTATTTATAAGTGGTGTATTTTTGAAATTTCCGGTATTTATTGTCGAAAACATATCTGGAGGCTGAAATAAATATGTCTGGATTTCCCGGAAGGGTTAGAGGATTAATGGCTTTTCCCGCTGACAAAGCGCAAGCAGTACGCGCTGCTGCTTGGAATGGGAAAACCGAAATTACCGATTATGCCCATTTCTGCCGCGAACTGGAAGGCTTTTTACGTAACGGAAATGCCAACTTTTCTTTTTTCCACAAGTTAAAGGTGAACCGGCAAGGCGGATTTTTGCTGGATTTAAACGGGGAAGCTGTGCCGGTTTTTTCTTTTTGGGCCATGAGAAAATTTGCGGGGAAAGAAATCTTTGTTTCTGCTGAAATAAAAGAAGGGGCTAGGTTTTTGACCCTTTCTGCGGACGGCAAAACCAGTTTCACTGTCCGGGCCTATAACCGCGAGCTTAACCGTTTTTATTTCCGGCGCCAATTGGAACCCGAAGGGAGCGTTACCTATATTTTAACAGTGGGACCTGGCAACCAAGCTGAGTTTTTAGGCCATCCCCTGGCATTTAATTTTGAATGGAAGCCTGGAAACATAGTGCTGGCACAGGTTAAAGATGGCGAGGTAGAAGCCTTTGTTTACAGGGACCGCAATGAACAATTTCCTATGACTGCTGTAGTTTTTAAGGGAGGGCCGAAAACATTGCTGGTTGGCAATCCGATTACAGTAGAAATGTTGTCTAAAGTAAGCGGTGAGCTGGATAAAGATCTTAGCGTTACCAGGCAAGTTGAAAATGGAAGCTATTGTTTTATGCTTGGAGGTAAGGAGTATTATCTGAATGCAGCTGCTTTTAAGGGAATCGCCAATCCTTTAAAAGCAAAAATCCGAGTTACTTTAGACGGAGGAAAGGTTGTAGTAGTAGAAGTGAGGAATGGATTCGTAAAAAATCAGATTGATTTTGTTGTGGTAAGAGATGCAAAAGGGGACGTGTACGCGGTTTCCGATACAAAGATCTTCCATCGTCCTAAAATAGAAACAGCTATAGTTGAAGGCCACTATAGCCAAGTCGGTTCTCAAAAACCCAGAGGAGGGAATCGGGAATATTTTGAAGAAGTGGATTTTTTTGGTGCAAAAGCCAGATTAAGGAGGTTAAAAGCTGAAGAAGTGGATGCTTTTTCTCCCAGAAGATTTAGCTTTGTTGTATATGGAGGACAAATTTTCTGGATACAACAAACAGGGAAATTGACTCTAACCCAAATGAACATGATTAAGCTGCATGCTTTTTTATTGACCGAATGGCAGGGAAGAGTAATTCCTGACAGCGGTTTTTACCATGATCTTTTAGCTCAACCTTTAGCCAGAGATGAAGAAGAAGAACGGCAATGGCAAATAAGGTTCTTTTCCAGGATCCAAAAGCTTTTAGATGGAGAAGGCCCCCCAATGCTTGCGGATACAAGCTATAAGCAAGCCGCAGCATTTCTGTTCGCTTTGGAGTATATGCTGACCGGTAAATCCACTATGCCGGCAGATGTGGTAGAGGCAAATGTTCCCAAGGTTTTGCCTTTAGTTGTGTCGTTAGGAGAAGAAAAGTTTGCGCAAGCTGCAGCTTGGTTGTGGAGGTTTCCAGCCACGCAGCAGACCTTGGTTAGGGTGCTTCCATGCCTTGATATCAGAGACCCAGACTTTGGCCCGCAGATCATTGGCGCATTTAACAGGGATCCGTTTTTATGGGGCCAGGTTTTTAAGAGATTAGCGAGGTAGTTAAAAATATGCCTGAAAGACTATTGAACGCACATGAAATGATTACCAGCAGATTTAAGAGAGAGGCTTCCCCTTTTTTAAGGTTGAGCATGATGAGGGGAGCATACCAACGCTGGGTACAACCTAAAAAAGAGGTTGTCCCTGATATTTTTTGGGATATAAGCGAGATTGTTTGCTGTTCTCACGATCCAAGATTTGAAACCTTTCGAATGGTGCTTTTCCCGGCTGCATTGGCCAAGGAAAAAGGTGCCCCTGAATCAGAAGGAGACCATGATCTTATCCCTTTAGGTTTTTTGGAGGGGACCAGTTTTGAAGAGGGGAAAAGAAACATAACTTGGCGGCCTCTTGTTGATGACGAAGACATAGGGTGGGCAAAAGAAGATGTTACTTCTATGGCACCGGACGAAGTGGACCTGGTACACCATTGGCTTCCGGACCACCCATCTTTGGAATTTGATTTAGCCGATCCTTATAGGAGGGCTGAAACTAGGGAATATTATGAAAGGCTTCACCGTACAATTGTAGGCCAATTAAAGCCTTTGGGAATTAATCCCAGTTGGAACATTGCGGAACCCGGATGTGAGCGCAGAGCAGGGCTTGCAACCTTGATTGCCAGAGAAACAGGGGCAAGGGTTTATGCATCTGATGTTTCCGGACAATCGTTGGTTGATGCTTATTCTGCAAATTACGATAATCCTTTAGTTGCTTCCGGAAGGCTTTCCTTTCATCACTATCCAGTACAAGAGCTGCATAGGCAGCATTCTGGAGTCAGTTTTGATATGGTACTTTTGGCAGGGGTATTCAACTGGCAGATTATGGACAATGAAAAAGATGTTTTAGATGGATTGGAGGCTGTTTGGGCATCAACTCATCCAGATAGTTTGGTTTTAATGACAGGGCTTGGACCTCTTTTGGTCAGGTCGCATGAACTTAAGCGGATGGGTTTTAAAATGATCATGTATACTTTGCCCAAGATGCTTTTTGACCGGCCTGGGACCAGTCCTGGCCAGTTTTATTTAATGCAAAGAGGAGAAGGGAATTTTAGGCGGCCGGAACATTTGGATGTTTTATCGGAAATGAAGCAAGTGGGTATAGACGAGAGGATTATGGCTAAGCACGAGTGGATTAGGCGGCGCGATTTGTTATAATTAACCGTATATATGAATATTAAATTGTCCCAATGGATTATGGTTTGGCTTTTGCCGGTCCTTGTAATCGTCGGATGGTTTTATCCTGTACTTGGCTACCTGGTCCTGGGGATGATTGTCTTTTTTTCAATTCTCTCTTTCTTTAAACAAAGATATTGGTGCTGGTGCTTGTGTTCCAGAGGAGCATTTTTACAGATAGTTATGCCGTTCTTTAGTAGAAAAGCTAATCCTCCTAAGTTTTTTGGTAAAGCATGGTTTCGCTGGCTGGTTTTTGTTTTGCTGATTGGCTATCTGATTGCGATGCTGGTTCGTGCAGGCGCCAATCCCATTGCAATCGGAGCGGTTTTTATAAGTATGTGTACTTTGACTACGCTGTTTGGGATACTTTTGGGAACTTTTATTAAACCCCGTACCTGGTGCACAATTTGCCCCATGGGAT
>JAPLLA010000032.1:56714-119132 GCA_026387795.1 Candidatus Saganbacteria bacterium
GTGAAATTTTCGTTATAGCTCTCGATATATAGATGTCAGGGTTTTAACTATAGGGAAAAGCTATGAAAATTGTTGGACCAATAAAATTTTTAGGTGCCAATCTTATCCCTTTGTGTTTAAGGGGTAGGCAAGCGCAAAAAGCAAGGGTTTCAGTAGAACCTGCGATTGCTGAAGGAGCAGCGTGCACTCAGCCGCAAGGGATCCGTTTTAAAAGATGGCAATCCGACTGGGATCCGTCCGTTAGGCCGCACGTGGTAAAAAAAGTTTTAATAGTAAATGATGAGCCGCATAAGGTAAAAGACCAGGGGGATTTTTTTGTTTCACATAGTCCTGCAGCTGAAGTGGTTTATATGGGTGGTGGAGAAAGAGATTTTCTTGAAACAGCATTAAAAGCGGCCTTTGACCTGATTTTAATGGACGGAGATTTAACTGTGGCTCAAGGGGTTTTGTTAATAAGGGAATTAAGGCAAAAAGGTTTCCAGGGTTTTATTGCTGCAGGCTCTTCCAGTGAAAAGGAAAACAGGGCAATGAGAGATAATGGTGCGGATTTTACATTGGGTAGAGGCGTAGACCGTTTGGCGGAGTATTTTTAGATGTTAGAAGGAAGTCTTTTATTCCACGATTTATGCGAACAAAACCCCAAACGTTTTAGTCCGGGGAAGCTGCTTAACCTGCATCAAGAAGTAGAAAGAGCCATGCGGTTAAGATTGCGCCAAAAAGGCGGACCGGTTTTAAAACCTATTGATGCCCATGTTTTTCCCAAAGAGGAATACGCCAGAATTTTTGCTGCGCGTACTGGATGCAATCCCGCGGAAGTAGATCTTGACCGCTACGGAAGTTTTGCCTATACGGCAATGAAGGATAGAGTGCTTAGATGGCAGATTTTTCATAGTGCAGATGCATTAAAAAAAGCCAACGAAGAAAAAGGGATTGCCGCAGGCAGGACTATGGTGCATGAGATTGGAGGCACTTTATATGGAGGGTTGGTTGAGTCTCATCTGCAAGGGGATGGGGTTGCCAATGATGACCAAGGAGTTAACCTTAACAGAATATCAGATTGGCAAGAAGAAATGATACTTGCGAATGAAGGATGGGCTTGTTTCTTGTCCCGGATGCCGTTTGATACTTTGGGTTTGTTTTCTATAGAAAGAAGGTTTTTAGAAGGAGATAGGCATCCTAGTGTAACGGCCGGAGTTGCAAACCGCCACTTTTTTGTGGCATTGGCATTGGCAAAAACGGAAGTAGCATGGGGATTTGATGAAATGGCAAGGACCCTTATGCATACTCCTCCTGGTGAGCCGGGAGGTGGGCCGGTAAATGGAGTAATTTGGCCAGCCTTCGATCCCGTACGAAGCAATCAGCAGAGGTCGTAGAGGGGCTGGATTTTTAGTTTAGATATCCAGTTCCAGTGCTTCTTCTTTTTCTTTTGTTACTTCTTCTTTATCTGCTTCTCTGCTTATAAATCCGTGTTCTTTTAAGTAGAAATACCACTTTATAAACGAATCAATTACTATGATAGCTACCAAAACCAGCATGATCCCTGAAAGAAGCGCGTTTAAATTGCCGTGAAGGCTTCTTTGCGGCAGGTAGTTCTCAAAAATATTTTCCAGGCTTGCAGTAACAGTTGTGGCCAGCATAAAAAGCATGGGGAGAAAGGTTATCAGCCCGTACCATTTGTTTTTATTACTTTTTAAGATGATGGTTGTACCGATAACCAGAGCGGCGGTAGCAAGCAGTTGGTTAGCAACCCCAAACATTGGCCAGATAGTAGAAATTTCTCCATGGTAAAGCAGATACCCCCAGGCAAAAACTACCAGAGCGCTGGTTAAATTTATTCCGGGTATCCATTTCTGGTTCCCAATAGGTTTAAAAAACCGACCTAAGACATCTTGCATAATGTATCTGGCAACCCTGGTCCCTGCATCAATTGTGGTTAGGATAAACAAGGCTTCAAACATGATTGCAAAGTGGTACCAGTAGCCCATCAAGTGTTTCATTCCTGGAATACCGGAGAAGATCTGTGCCATGCCTACTGCTAGAGATACTGCGCCTCCGGGCCTGCCAGTAATATTTTCCTGTACCATTTGAGAAAGTATGGGGAGGTTGGAGATTTGCATCCCAAGCTTGGCAAAAACCTCTGGTTTGCAGTTAATGGCAAAATAATCTCCAGGGATTAAAACTGTTGCTGCAATCAAAGCCATAATTGCCACAAATCCTTCTACCAGCATTGCTCCATAACCGATCATCCGCATATCTTTTTCGTTGGAAATCATTTTTGGGGTAGTGCCTGAGGAGATCAAAGCGTGAAAACCAGAGATTGCACCGCAGGCAATGGTGATGCAGACAAAAGGCCAAACACGCCCTGGAATAATCGGTCCGCCGCCCATAATGAACGGCGTGATCGCAGGCATTTTTAGTTCCGGATGTACAAAAAATATCCCGATTGCAAGAAGAGCAACTGTTCCAATCTTTAAATAGGAACTTAAGTAATCTCTGGGAGCTAAAAGAAGCCAAACCGGAAGCACAGAAGCAAAAAACCCGTAGATTGGCAGCATGATTGAGAGCTGTTGTTTGGAAAAAGTGAACGCTCCTGCTATTGGAGAACCCTGGATATAATATCCAAAAAAGACCCCGGCTAATAAGAGGATTGTTCCAATTATTGAAGCTTCGACTATTGCTCCTTTCCTGAGTACATACATATATATACCGATGAAAATAGCAGCAGGAATGCTGACTCCAATGGCAAAAGTCCCCCAAGGACTTTCTGCTAAGGCGTTTACTACTACGATCGAAAGTCCGGCCAAAGCAGTGATAATTATGAAAAGTACTGCAATAGCAGTGGCAACCCCTGTGATTGGCCCAATGTAATCTCTGGCAATTTTATGCAGAGATAGTCCGTTGTGCCGCACTGAAGCAAAAAGGATGACGTAGTCATGCACTGCTCCTCCCAGCACCGCGCCGACAATAATCCAGATTGCGCCGGGAAGAAAGCCAAATTGTGCTGCGAGTACTGGTCCGATCAAAGGTCCAGCTCCTGCGATTGCAGCAAAGTGATGGCCAAAAAGGACCCATTTGTTGGTAGGGGAGTAATCATGGCCGTCATTTAGCTGGTTGGCTGGAGTGGTCCGATTGGGATCAAGCACCAAGACCTTGGTGGTTAGGAATACCGCATAGTAGCGATAAGCTAGAGCAAAAACACATAGAGCAATAATTAAAAGTACTAATGCGTTCATTTGGGGATTAATTTTAGCATAATTTTTATCTGTTTTTGCGTGTTATAATTAATAATATGTATAAGGCACTCTTTTTGATTTTTATGACGATCGGGATCATTCTCTCTTCTTTTACTCCTTCTATGGCAGTACCAGTTGGCATAGGGATTAACCTCAATACAGAGACGTTGGCTTGGGGAGAAATTACACTGGGAGACGAAAAAAGGGTCTGTTTGGATTTTGTCTCATTTTCCAGTTCTACCCCAAATGAAACTGGATATTATTATCGTTTAAGCTATAAACAATTGATGGATGCTGTTCGTTACTGGGGAGTTGGCTATGGGGAAATCGGCGGGAGCGGAGGGTATGCAGCAATAAACCTTAGCCCGATTATTACTGCATATAGGGAAAAAAACATTACTGCTTTTTTGGGGATGGAAATTCCGATTGCGAGTAAAAGCTTTAGGTGGAACGTTGAGGGTGGGGCAGTGTATGCTTTTTCACAGGAATATGTTGGTTCAAACAAGAGGTCAAACAGTAGGATATTCTTAGCGACTGGATTAGGATGGTATGGTAATATTTTTTAAGGAATTTATGGTTGGCATATTATGAGTAAAAAAATAATTCTAGCTTCTGCTTCGCCGCGCAGGAAAGAACTGCTTAGAAAAATAGTAAAAAAGTTTACTATTATGGAAAGTATGGTGGACGAGTCAGCTATTTCTGCAAAAACCCCCGAACAATTTGCTGTTTCTACTGCCACAGCCAAAGCCAAGGATATAGCCGGGAAGGTTAAAAATGCATTGGTAATTGGAGGAGACACAATTGTGGTTTTGGATCATAAGATTTTGGGCAAACCAAAATCAAAAAAAGAAGCGATAAAAATGCTTACTGCACTTTCCGGCAGGACCCACACAGTTATTACCGGGCTTGCGGTTGTAGATTCGGATACGCTTAAGGAAATCACTGATTCAGAAATTACAAAGGTAACAATGAAGAAGCTGTCGGCTAAAGCGATTGTGGAATATGTGGAAAGCGGTGCTCCTATGGATAAAGCCGGATCTTACGGTATCCAGGAAATAGAGGCGCAATTTATTGCCAGTGTAGATGGAGATTACGATAATGTAGTAGGGCTTCCTATAGAAAGGCTTTCTAGAATGCTTCATTCTTTTGGCGTTGACCGCCGCTAAGCTCCTTTTTAGCAAAAATCTCCAAGACATTAAATAAAGGAAGTAGTATTATTAGCCCAACATGGTAATGTTTTTTAAACGAATACTTTTTGTCCTCTTAATATTTTTATTTGCTTTTAGCCTTCCTTGTTTTGCCTACCAAAAAGTAGAATTAGATTTAGGGTTAATGACTCCTTGGCCTTCGTTTTCTACTTTAGCCAATCGCAGATTAGCATACCAACAAGATAATTATTACCTTATACAACGTGAAATTGGTTCGCTTCTATATAATTCCAACGATAGCTGGCAGCTGGCATTGGCCTACGATACAAAAACAAAATGGAATGGCTTTGATTTCTATCCTGGCCTAGCTTTGTCCAGGTCTATCCCTACTCCGAGCATTGCCTTGTCACCAATGGTTTACATTTCTAAGCCCGCGCTCTTTAATTTTTTTGGTGATTGGGACCTGCAGTCCGATGTATATGCTTTTTCCGATGGGGCAAGCGGCTGGTTTGCGTTAAACAATAAGGTTAAGCTGTGGGGCTATGATTTTCGCTGGTCCCCTTTAGGTGGGTTTATTAATATGAAGTACCAAAACTTTAGTTTCTCTTATTGCTTAAATTTTTCTGCAGGTATGACAGCAGGATGCTCTACTAATCCTTTCTTAAATAACCCGTTATTTTCTACGGACGAATCGTCAATAATGGTTTCTGCCCCTTTTTACAATACTGCGGAAGCAACATGGCTAAGCAGTTTGTTTAGAAGTCCTATAGTTTCTCCTACTGGGAACATACATCTTGGTGTTGATATTAGAATGGTGAATGGAGGGAGGGTCCGGGCAGTAGCAGCTGGGTTGGTTTCGTCTGTAACGGATGGGACAGATAGTGGAGGAGCAACTAAATTGGTTCACATTAAGCACAATAAAAAATATACTACTTTATATACGTTTGAGCCGCTGCAAACACTATATGTGTCACAAGGAGACTATGTGCAAGCAGGACAACTTGTTGGGACGGTGGGGATGCATGGGGCAGAGAATGGCGGGGTGCATTTTTCTGTAATTGCAAATGGAAGCATGGACAATTGCCCAATGATGTATTTTGATGCTGATGGAAGAAGAATGTTTAGAGAGCTTTATAATTTACATCCTCAAACCGGACTGATTGACCCTTGTTATCAACATACTACCGCAGAAGGTTATTCTACAGGTTGCCCTTCTTTATTTGGACAGCCGTAATTTGGCGTTGACCGCCGCTAAAACCCTTTTTTAGGAAAAACTGCCAAGACATAGATAAAAAGAAGTAGTATTATTAGCCCAACATGGCAAGTTTTATTAAGCGAAAATTTCTTATCCCCTTGATGTTTTTGTTTGCTTTTAGTCTTCCCTGCTTTGCCTACCAGAAAGTAGAATTGGATTTAGGATCAGCAACCCCTTGGCCCTCATATACATTTTTTGCTAATCACAGGTTAGCCTACCAACAGGATAATTATTATCTTATACAACGCGAAATTGGTTCGCTCATATACAATTCTAACGATAGCTGGCAGTTGGCATTGGCTTATGATACAAAAACAAAATGGAATGGTTTTGATTTCTATCCAGGATTAGCCTTGTCCAGGTCTATTCCTACTCCAAGCATTGCCTTGTCCCCAATGGTTTACATTTCTAAACCAGCACTTTTTAATTTTTTTGGAGACTGGGATCTGCAGGCTGATGCATATGCTTTTTCCGACGGAGCAAGCGGCTGGTTTGCGTTAAACAATAAGGTTAAGCTGTGGGGCTATGATTTTCGCTGGTCCCCTTTAGGTGGGTTTATTAATATGAAGTACCAAAACTTTAGTTTCTCTTATTGCTTAAATTTTTCTGCAGGTATGACAATTTTAGGATAATTTTTGTTTTAATAGTTGTTTTATTTATAGCGGGATGCTCTGCCAGCCCTTTTTTAAATAATCCCTTATTTACTACGGATGAGTCGTTAATAATGTTTTCCGCACCTTTTTACAGTACTGCAGAAGCAATAGAATTTGGTAGCTTATTCAGAAATCCTGGGGGATCTGCTGATGGGAGTCCGCATCTTGGCATTGATATCAGATTGGTGGTTGGGGGGAGAATCCGGGCAGCAGCAGCTGGGCTGGTTTCGTATGTAAAGGATGGTTCAGATAATGGAGGAGCAACAAAAATGGTTTACATTAGACACAATAAAAAATATACCACCATGTATGTTTTTGAGCCGCTTCAAACACTCTATGTTGCGCAAGGAGACTATGTACAAGCGGGCCAGCTTATTGGCACAGCAGCATCAAGGCAGGGCCAGGCTATTGGGCAAGTTCATTTTACTGTAATGGCAAATGAAAGCATGGACAATTGCCCAATGATGTATTTGGATGCAGACGGAAGAAGGATGTTTAGAGAACTTTATAATTTACACCCTCAAACCGGACTAATTGACCCTTGTTATCAACATACTACCGCAGAAGGTTATTCTACAGGTTGTCCTTCTTTGTTTGGACAGCCGTAATGGAGTGGAAGTGGGAGAGGGTGCTATAATTACAGTAAGGAGTAAAGGTTTATATGCTTGATCCAAAACTGGTCCGCAATAATTACAAAGCACTGGAAGAAGCACTTAAAGCCAGGGGGATGGACGTAACGCTGGCAAAGGCTTTTGTTGCGGCAGATGAGGAATGGAGAAAAATCCAGTCCGAAGCAGAAGATCTGCGCTCTAAGCAGAATAAATTAAGCGAGGAAGTAGCGGTACGCAAGAGAGAAAAACAAAATGCAGACGATCTGTTTGCGCAGCTTAAACAGATTTCTGCTCGAGTCAAAGAATTGCAGGAGAAAGCCAAAGAAGCAGAAGAAAAAGTAAAAAGCGTTGCAATGGTCCTTCCAAATATTCCTCACGTTTCTGTGCCTGTAGGAATTGACAGCCGCGATAACCTGGAAGTTAGAAAATGGGGAGAACCAAAGCAGTTTGGTTTTAAGCCCAAAACCCACGATGAAATTGGAGTAGCACTTGGCATCCTTAATTTTGAACAAGGAGCCAAAGTCTCCGGTGCCCGTTTTGTTAATTTAGTGGGAATGGGTGCAAAACTTGAGCGAGCACTTATTAACTTCATGCTCGATGTTCACACCAAAGAACACGGTTACACGGAAGTAATGCCCCCGGCTTTGGTGAGTGGGGCAAGCATGACCGGTACAGGCCAGCTCCCTAAATTTGAAGAAGAACTTTATAAATGCAAAGACGATGATTTATATCTTATTCCTACAGCAGAAGTTTGCGTTACAAACCTCCATCGCGAAGAAATTCTCCCGGGAGATATGCTTCCTATCAAATACGTGGCTTATACTCCCTGTTTTAGGAGAGAAGCCGGTTCTTACGGCAAGGATGTCAAAGGCTTGATCCGTTTGCATCAATTTAATAAGGTGGAAATGGTTAAGTTTACAGAGCCGGAAAATTCTTATCAGGAATTAGAAGCTTTAACAAATAATGCGGAAGCGATCCTCAAAAAGCTGGGCCTTCCATACAGAGTGGTTGCTTTGTGTACGGGGGATTTGGGTTTTGGTTCCGCAAAAACATACGATATAGAAGTTTGGTTCCCTTCCGAAGGCCGCTACCGCGAAATTTCTTCCTGCAGCAACTTTGAAAGCTTTCAAGCACGCAGGGCCGAGATCCGCTTCAAAAAAGACGCGTCTTCCAAACCGGAATTTGTACATACTCTAAATGGTTCAGGGCTTGCTATTGGCCGCACTTTTGCTGCAATCCTGGAAAATTATCAAAATGAAGATGGCACGGTCAGAGTTCCGGATGTTTTAAAGCCGTATTTGGATAATTTGGATAAAATTACCGCAAATTAAATTCTTTTTTCCTCGCAAGTTTTGCTGCCCTTATGCCGATTATATAGATGGAAGGGAGGACTAGAGGTGTTTGGTATAGAGGGTGTTTCTGAAAATAGAATAGGAAATCTTTATGACAATTTTTCTTCTGTAGGACCGGATCCTTCGACAGAAAAGTTTATTGATATTTTGCAGTCACATTTTGACCAGGCGCTAAATAAACTAGAAGAAATTTCTCCTGGTGTTTATACCACTAAAACCAATCCTGTTTATGCTGCTTACCAGAACTACGGTAACAACGGTACGATTGCTTGAAACTTTGATCCATAGAAACTATAATTAGACCTCCTTACGGAGGTTTTTTTATTGCCTACTTACGATTATAAATGCGAAAAATGCGGCCATCTGTTTGAAATTGAACAGCGCATTACAGAAGATCCGCTCAAATATTGTCCAAAGTGCAAAGGGAGCATCCGCCGCTTAATTAACCCTGTAGGGATTGTTTTTAAGGGATCGGGCTTTCACATTAACGATTATTCGAAGGATAGGAAGAGTACAGCGCCGCCTGCCAAAACCCCTACAACCCCAAAGAAAAAATAATCTCCGTATAGTGAAATTATTTTTCATCCTCTACGATAAAGTTGTATTACAGAGGTATTCATTTTTAACTAATAAGGGAGCAATTAATGGCGGATCTTATTGCAAAAGTCACACTCGGGGTTAGAAGAATTGCAGCCTCGGCTTATCCTAACCGTTTCCAAGCTGCTGCAGAGGCAGTAGGAAATCGACGTGAGCTTAGGCGAACATTGGGCCTAGCAGGCGGACAAAACAGTGCGGCCAGCAGAGAAGTAACCTTAAAAGAGCTTTTGGATATGGCAAAAAGAGGAAGATGTGAAGATGCAGATAAAATGCTTCTTGCATATAAGACTTGTCCGGGAGGGCTTCCGGATATTTCCACTCCTGTTACATTGAGAATTGATCCAGGCCAGACCCCTGATCAAGCTGCAGCGGAAACATTAAAAGAACGCACAAACTTGAGAAGAAGTTTAGGGCTTTCAATGTTCCCTTGTTTTAGCAGGGGAGTAGAACTGGACTTAAGAACGCTTTTATTAATGGCAGAAGCTGGAGCTTCTCCGGATGCCAAAAGTGTGATAAAGAGAGACCGAGTAATTCCCCTAAATCTTTCTGATTTTGGGCTTCCCTTGAGTTTAAGGGAAGGAATGGCAGTCCTTTTAAAGAAGACCCCGCTAGTTGAGGCATTAGGTATTGCAGAAGGGCTTTTATTTTGCGGAGCAAGTAAACATGGCGCTATAGAAAGAGTTTCTCAAGTGGGAATGAGAAGGGTGCCGCAGGCGTTTCAATCCAGGTTTGGCTACAGCTTTAGCCTTGCTTATCCTACAGAGGTGCAGGCAAAAGAACTTGCGGCAAGATATGGCGGGACTACTTCTGGCCAGGAGCCCGATACTATTGGAGGCCATGGAATCCGACGCTTCTTTTTGGCAGATTCAAGACCAGTTGCTGATCCCAGATTAATCACCATGTGGTCTTTAGATCGGGGGGCAGTACAACTTTCAACTAATAAGGCGGTAAAGCCTTATAATGGGGTCGTTCTAGTTAAAGCTTAAGAAAATTATCCAGCAGCTTTTTGCCTGCCTCAGTTAATATCGATTCCGGATGGAACTGTACACCTTCAACTACAAATTCCTTGTGCCTAAGCCCCATGATTTCTCCATCTTCTGATTCTGCGGAGATTTCTAAGCATTCCGGTAGAGTTTCTCTCTTTACTACCAGCGAATGATACCTGGTAGCCGTAAATGGAAGTCTTGCCATGCATCAGGTTCTTGGCGCGTACAATCTCTCCTCCGAATGCTTCGCCAATAGATTGATGTCCCAGACAAACGCCAAGAATTGGAACTTTACCCGCAAAATGCTTGATAACCGCTACAGAGATCCCTGCATCTTTTGGGGTGCCTGGTCCTGGTGAGATCACAATCCTTTCAGGTTTTATCTTTTCAATTTCAGCAATCGTAATTTGATCGTTCCTAAAGACTTTGGGATCTGCCCCAAGCTCTCCCAAGTACTGGACCAGGTTGTAGGTAAACGAGTCGTAATTGTCGATCATTAATAACATAATAAACATATTCTAACACAAATTCCTTAATCCCATGAACCCGGATCTATCACTGGATTATGATTTTCACTGATATCTCAGGATATATTTTAATCTGCGAAATCCTGGGACAATCCAAAATCCAGGGATAAGATCTGCGAAGATGGGATTATGAAATTATTAGTAGGTAAAGATAGTCATGTTGAATCACCCTATTATCAGTGTTAAAATCGCACATACTATGCTCTGGAAATTGTATTCTGATAGCGACGCGCAGCGTTGGAATGACCTTATTACTGGTTTTCCCAATGCTTCAATCCTGGAGTCCTATGAATGGGGAGAATTGAAGAGGAGTTCTGGCTGGGAGCCGATCCGCTTGGTAGTAGAAGACGCAGGAGAGATCAAAGCTGCAATCTCTATCCTAAAACGTAAAACCCCGTATTTCAATAAATCGATATTTTATGCGCCCCGCGGTCCAGGGATGGCTGATTTTAAGGATGAAACAGTTTGGGAAGAGCTGCTTAAAGGAGTCAAAGAACAAGCGCAATTTCACCACGCCATGGCTTTAAAGATTGATCCTTTTGTCCAAGAAAAGGACGTAGGCGCAACCATTGTACTAAAAAAGCATGGCTTCCATTTTGTCAGGAGCCAAATCCAGCCTCGCGCAACTTTTATTTTGGATTTGAGCAAAGACTTAGATGCGCTTTTAGCAAGCTTCGAAGAAAAGACCCGCTACAATATCCGCTTAGCCGAGCGTAAAGGGGTGGAAGTCAGGGAAAACCCTTCAGAAGAAGGGGTTAAGATCTTTTATAACATCTACGAAGAGACTGCAAAGCGCGATAAATTCACGGTTCATCCTCTTTCTTATTATCAAAGAATCAGAGAGCTGATCATAGAAAAAGGGATGGGTGGGATTTTCATTGCTTATTACCAAGGAGAACCCATAGCCGGAGTTTATATCTTTTGTTTTGGAGATACGGTTTGGTACATGTACGGTGCTTCTTCTGCAAAATACCGCAACATTATGCCAAACCATGCTCTGCATTGGCAGGTGATCCAGTGGGCCAAAGAACGCGGCTATAAAAAATATGATCTATGGGGAATTCCTGCACATCCGCATGAAGGACATCCTTTGTGGGGGGTTTATCGTTTCAAAAAAGGGTTCAATGGTGAGGAAGTCAGATTGATTGGTATGTGCGATCTTCCTTTTAATACTTTTTGGTACAATTTAATTGATAAAGGAATTGCTTCTTACCGCGCAATGCACAGCTTGATTACCAAAGGGAAGATTTCCGATTCTTTGGGAGAGTAAAATGGAAATTGAAGGAGTAGAAATAAAAGGGATCACTTATGATTCCAGGCAAATAAAGCCAGGGGACCTTTTTGTGGCGATCCGCGGAGAGAAATTTGACGGGTATCAGTTTATCCAGGAAGCGATCAAAAAAGGTGCCGTGGCAATTGTTTCGGAAATGGATTTTGATTCTCCTCCTGAGGTAAAAAAGATCCTTGTTCCTGACTCGCGCATTGCTTTAGCGCAGTTCTCCGCTCAATTCTACGATTACCCATCCAGAAAGCTTACGTTAATAGGGATTACAGGGACCAAAGGAAAGACAACTACTACTTATCTCATTGATTCCATACTTAGGACTGCAGGATACAAGACTGGTTTTGTAACTACTATTGATTGCAAGGTCGGAGATCGTACGGAAGGCTCCAAGCTTACCACTCCCGAAGCAAGCGATCTCCAGTCACTGCTTAGCCAAATGGTCAAAGAGGGTGTTACACACGCAATTTTGGAGGTCTCTTCCCATTCTCTGGTCAAACAAAGGGTTTTGGGGTGTGAATTTGACGGTGCCATCTTTATGAACCTTTCCCATGACCACCTGGATTTTCACCGGGACTTTCAATCATATTTTGGGGCAAAAAAACTTTTGTTTGATATGCTGGAAGAGAGCCCCAAAAAAAGAAAGTGTGCAATTTTAAACCGGGATGACGACTATGGTGCGCTTTTGTATAAGATTATTAAAGTTGAGAAACACAGCTTTGCGCTTAAAAGCGAAGCAGACCTGCGGGCAAAAGAGATTGAGTTTGATGCGGACGAGATGCGCCTAAAAATCGACGGTACTGCCGTAAAAAGTTGTTTTGTAGGGGAGATGAATGCCTACAATATCCTGGCTGCGTGGCAGGTTGGACTTTGTTTGGGCATAGACAAAGAAAAGATCAAACAAGGGATAGAAGCGCTAAAGCATATCCCTGGCAGAATGGAAAAAATAAATGCAGGCCAGCCTTTTAGCGTAATCGTTGATTTTGCGCATTCTCCGGCAAGCTTAGAAGCACTGCTTATGACAGTTAGGAGATGGAAGAAAGGGAGATTGATCCTGGTTTTTGGTTGTCCTGGGGAGCGGGATCGTGAAAAGCGGCCGATGATGGGTGCTCTGGCTGCGCATTTGGCAGATTATACTGTGCTTACTACTGACGACCCTTATTTTGATGATCCGATTGGGATTATTTCTGAGATTGAGCAAGGATTTAAAAATACTGCGGCAAAAAGAGACATTATCCCGAGCCGTTTAGATGCGATTGCCCATGCACTTAAAATGGCAAAGCCTGATGACGTAGTTGTCATAGCTGGAAGAGGGCATGAAAAATATCAACCGATTAAGGATAAGAAGATAGAGTTTGACGATCGGGTGATTACAAGAGAAATCCTAAGCACTAATATCTAAATTCTAAACAAATGCAAAATTATAATTATCAAAACTCAAAACAGGTTTGGAATATTTGAATTTTGATATTTGATATTGTTTAGAGTTTCGAATTTAGGATTTAGAGTTTACTTGTAGTAATTTTCTAGGCCTTCAATGACTTGTATCACCGAGTCCGGATTGATTAAATTTGCAGTTCCAACTTGAACCGCCTTTGCTCCTGCCAGCATAAATTCAGCAGCATCTTCCCAAGTTGTGATCCCGCCAATGCCGATTACTGGAACCTTAACTACTTGTGCAACCTGCCAAACCATCCTGACTGCAACGGGCTTGATCGCAGGTCCTGATAGTCCTCCGACAGTCATCGAAAGCTTGGGCTTCTTAGTGTTAATATCAATTGCCATACCCAGGATAGTGTTGATCAAAGATACTGCATCTGCACCCCCAGCCACGGCCGCTTCTGCCATGATCACAATGTCAGTCACGTTTGGCGTCAGTTTAACTATCAATGGCAAATGAGTAGCTTTGCGTACTTTTTTTACCAGCTCTTCCGTAATAGTTGGATTTACACCAAAAGCAACGCCGCCTTTTTTTACATTTGGACAAGAGATGTTGAGCTCCAAACCCTTAACTACTGCTTCTCTGGTCAATATTTTTGCTACTTCTACATATTCATCCATGGTTTCCCCTGCAATGTTTGCGATCAAAGGAGTATTAAGCTTTGCAAAAAACGGAAGTACTTCCTGGATAAAGTTTTTGACCCCTTTGTTCTGCAGGCCAATGGTATTTAGCATCCCGGAAGGTGTTTCGCAGATTCTAGGCGGTGGGTTTCCTTCTCTAGGGTTCAATGTGATGGTTTTTGTAATGATGGCTCCGAGTTTATTAAGATCCAGAAATGGTTCAAATTCTTTGCCGTAGCCAAAGGTGCCGGAAGCAACCATGACCGGGTTTTTCATTTTGATGCCAGCGATTTCAACTGCTAGTTTTCCCATTAGTTGGCTTTAATTATAATATAAGGGCATCCTTTTTACTATACAGTATCAATTACTCTTCCTGCTGCAATCCCGCAATAAACTACTCCTTGGCGAGATGGATCAATCTTCATGGGCCCCCCAATATTTAATTCCGCTGCTATTATATCTAAATAAGTATAGTGGCCTTGCTTGCCGAAAAAAGCACCGTACGCGCGGCTTTCAAGGAGTGCCATCCTTGTTTCTCGTGTTTTCAGAACCTTTTCTGCAACAGTATCTGGTAAGGTTGTAAGGTCGATCCCATAAAACATGGCAACAGCATCAAGCAGTCCTTCGGCCTGAAAAACGCTTGTGGAATGGATGAAGCCAGCCTCGTTTGTCCCTCCTATTCTCCCACAAATATGTAAGGGATCCCTTTTTAACCCAAAGACTACTTCCCATAATTGTCTGCCTACTGATACGCGGCGTACGTTACCCAACAGTTCCAAAGGAAAGCTTGGTTTTTCTCCTTGCGGCAATAGGGACGTTGCTCTCCTTATCCGTTCTTTCCTAAAATCAAATGGTCCTGCTTCTGGATGCGTACGTTCTGGAGCCACAAAATTAGCGGGATCAACAACCTGTATCATAAAAGCCTGGTCAAACTCGGCTACTTTCATGGCTTTTACAGCATCGCTACGACGGAAAAGATCAGAGGCGCGCATATGTGGCTGAGGCTTATTTGGCCGATCAATCGAGCGCCAACGGTTAGCAGGATTTCTCTCCCGCCTTTCCGCAATAGTTAGGGGTAGGCCGTACCTTTTTTCTTGGGGTATATCTAGGCGTGCTTGTCTTGTATCCATATTACCTTGTTATCGTTATATAAAAATGAAAATTTCAGTTATTTTTTACCAGAGGAGATCATTTGCATTAAAAACTGGTCCGTCATCGCAGACTTTTTTGTGTCCGGATTTGGTCTTAACCACGCAGCCCATGCAAGCCCCAATTCCGCATGCCATTTTTTCTTCCAAAGAGACCTGGCATTCGATCTTTTTCTGGAAAGCGATCTCTGCTACGACTTTAAGCATCTCTTTGGGGCCGCAGGCAAAGATGGTGCTGGTGTTAAAATCCGATTCTCTCATTTCATTTAGAAACTCATTTAATAGTTCGGAGACAAAACCTTTTCTTCCGTTTGAACCATCATCCGTAATTGACCTGCAATCGATCCCTTGAACTTTAACTGCTTCTTCGCAAAGCAGGGTTTCTTTATTTCTTGCGCCAAGGAGAACCATAGTTTTCTTGTTCTGCTTCTTGAGTTCTCCGATCAAAGCACACATTGGAGCAACGCCCATTCCTCCGGCAACTACTATGGCAAAAGGCTTTTCTTTTTTAATGGTAAAACCTGTTCCAAGCGGTCCCACAATATCAAGTAACTCATTAACCTCTGTTTTAGAAAGGATTTCTGTCCCTTTGCCTTTTACTTCATAAAGGAGCTCAATGATGTGTTCATCTTTTCTGATCCCGTTGATTCCAAGGGGCCTCCTAAGCAGAGGATCGAGCTCATTACTTACGCGTACCATGACAAACTGGCCGGGTTGGGCGTGGGTTGAGATGTAAAGCGAGGAGATAACCAGTTTAAAGCGCTTGGGGGCTACTTCTATGTGTTCTAGGATTCTGGCTTTTTCGTGGATAGGCATCTTAGGGTGAATTATAACAAAAAAGAGCCTATTTGTAGTCTGCAATTTTGGCTCATTTTGATCGATATATATTAGTAGGGAGAACATATGTGGGTACGAGGCGTTAGCGCCAAAGAGCGACAAGTCCAAAGTATCTCAAGACAATACCCTCCTTTGGGTTGCAATGTTATGCAAGATAAGCCCAATGCCAGGGTAGTGGTTTCCAAAGGTGCAGGCCAGATCCTTTGCGGTGCTCCGCCTGAAGTGATCAAGCATTTTAGGAGGGGTGGAGGGGACATGCCTGAGGTAGTGGTCCTCGCCTCCGAATTCTATAAACGCGGCCAAGTCCAAAACGAAGTCAGCTTTATTGTAGCAAGCAACTTTTTTATGGGAGGCCACAAAAAAACCGCGATCATAGGTACGGCAGAGCAAATCGCGCGTGCCAGGATCATCCTCGAAGAAGAATTTTTCGGCCCCAAAGAAAATGTCCCGGAACAAACCAGGCGCGAGATGGAGCATTTCAGATTTTATGCAAAGCTGAACAAATATTTAACTCTTGATGATATGGTGGAATTTGTTGTTCTTTCGGAAGGCAGAGAAATCAATTTTAAGGGATGTACGATTAAAAGTTTTGGTAATGGCCAATATCGTTTTGTGGAAGGGAAAATGCTTGGAGAGGTAGATACGCAGGCACTTGCTTCTCCTATTCTTTGTCCACCGACGTTTCATGAGTTTAATTTTAGGCTGCCTCGTTTTGGCCTTACCTTTTTTGGCACCAGCAGCGGGTTTGATGCTTTAAACCGCACTACCAGTTTAATGCTTTGGGTTGATGGTCAGGGATTGTTTATTGACCCATTGGATATGCCGCAAATTGAAATGGTAAAACTTGGAATAGATCCCAATAAAGTTAAGACTGTATTTTTAACGCATTGTCATGCTGACCACGATGTAGGTGTTTTGGATATGGTTTTAAACCAGGGGGCAACATTAATTACTTCATCTTTGGTTTATCAAAGCTTTTTAACTAGGGCAGTAGCTTATACTGGAGAGGGGATAGACTCTTTGCGTTCTCGGATCCACTTTATTCCTGCTGAACCCGGTATGGAGATAGATTTTAATGGTGCAAAGCTGGAAATTTCCAGTGCTTTTCATGCTGTTCCTACCATAAGGTTTGTAGCAAGGTATGCAGGTAAAACTATTGCGTATTCTGGCGATACCCTGTTTGACCCGGCACAATTTGAGGTGCTTCAATCCACGGGAGTTTTAACCATGGATCGTCGCAGGGAATTGGAGGGATTTGTTTATAATTCTAAAGCAAATTTATTTGCACACGAAGCATATATTGTGCCATTGCATACCTCTGACCTGGTATTGCAAGCCCTTCCTTACGAGATCAGAAAGAATATGAGAATTGTGCATACTGGTACAAGATCTCCAGGAGTAACTATTCCTCTGGCTAGGGCTGGGGAAACGTTCCGCTTGGCTGCGTAATTTGGAGGTGTGGGGCGGATTTTTTAGAATGAGAGGATAAAATAAAGTGTTAGAAAAAGTTTTTTCGACTGCTTTATATTGCAGGGCGAAAATTAAATTGCTAGATTTGCAAGCAAAGGCCCAAAGAATTGGGATGAGATTGGGTTGGGGAGCAGGGAATTATGCGCAAGAACCTTCCCCAACTAAAGAAATTCTTCCTGTTTTGGATGAAAAAGGGGACCGTATTGGTCAGGCTACGCGGAAAGTCGTGCATGAGCAAGGATTATGGCATCCGTCGGTTAGATTATTGATTTTTGATGTAGACGGGCGCGTACTGGTGCAAAAAAGATCCCTGGCCAAAGATTCAGGTGGGGGTAAATTGGCCCAGTCAATTGGGGCGCATGTTCCTGTTGGAGCTTCAAATGAGGCTACTATTGTGGATGAAGCAAGAGAAGAGCTGGGAATTGACAATCCCTTCTCTGTTTCAGAGGTGAGTATTTTTCCCCATGTTTCGAGGGAAGGGACAAACAAGGAAATGGCTCATTTATTTATCGGGACTTACGATGGACCATTCCGGCCCAATCCATTTGAAGTAAATTGGGTGGGGTGGTTTAGGTTGGAAGGGATTAAGAAATTGGCTCAGCAAAGTCCCCATTTATTTTCCCCAAGTTTTCTGGCGGATTTAGAACATTTAAATAAGGCTTAAAAAAGGTGCGGGGCGGATTTGAGTTTATAAGTGCAATTTCTTTTTTGCTTTTTTAAACACTTCTTGTACAAAGGCCAAGTATTCCTTACTGTCTTTATCGCTTATTTCAGCTCCCCCGCTATAAAGATCAAGGTTTCGGGCTTGCCGCATTTTGTCCCCAAATATTTCAACATCCTCATCTTCAAGCAGTTGGCTTAATTTTTGCAAGATTTTTATATGATGCCCCATTTTGCTGCGGACCTTCATCCCCTTTTGGGCGACGAGAGTAATTCCAATTTTTATCAGGGCATCATAGCTAAACTTAAAAACTACTTCTGGGATATCGGAATTTCCGGCAATTTTAAGGTCCTTATTGGCAGATTTAATAAACCCCTCAATGTCGCTGGAATTAAAAAATGTTTTTTGAAAATATTCGTTTTCAAAGGTTGTCATAGTAGTTTAATCGGCTTTGATTTAAAAATATTGGTGACAAGAGAATCTTTTTTCTTTTTTCTCTTCCTTAACTCTTCCGGACCCATATTTATCAGATTTATCTCTCGGCCAATCTCTTTTTGTAGTCGTGAAATTGACCGTTGCAGTTCCAATGCCGAATGCTCCCCTACCACTAAAAGATCGATGTCGCTGGAGGCGTCCATTTTTTGCTTTGCATAAGAGCCAAAAACATAGGCTTCTTTGACACCTTCGGAATTTTTAACCATTTCTCTTAATTTATGTTCTATCCCACAGGTTTTTAAAAATATTTGGCGGTAGTGGTTTAGTAGGGGGAAGGTCTTATTTAGGTAAAAATATCGTTCTTTGCCTTGAAACTCACTTTTAAGTAGTCCTTCTTTTTCCAGCTCTTTTAATTTTCGGTCCAGATTTTTTGGGTCTAATTCCAGAAGCTTTGCTAGTTCATTAATATAGTGCCTACTATCCGGATTAAGGAAGTAATAGTCTAGAATTTTAATGGTTATTTTTGATTTAAAAGAGATCATATGGATACCATGGTTATGGTATATTTTTACCATGATAACATTGAGAAGCCAAATCTGTCAACAAAAAGGCATGGGGTGGAGTTGATGGAGGTGCGGGGGAGATTTGAACTCCCGAATAACAGTTTTGCAGACTGCTCCCTTGCCACTTGGGTACCGCACCATGAGAACCGATATTATATCAAAATTCCCTATCAGATTCCAAAATTTAATATGTTTTGCCTCTTCTCTGAAAAAGCCATATTTTGTTAGGAAAGAGGTTTATTTGAGTTGATTTGAGTTGGTTTTGTTAGACAATCGTTAGAAAGAAAAGGCCCATAAAGTTAAATTGTTTTTAAAAAGTTGAGGAGTATAATTAACAGGCAAAAGGGGGCAAAAATGCAGATAACGATAAATAGGAAGAATGTTTCTATTATTACGGTTGTTGTGGTTGCTCTTTTTACATATTTACCTACTATTGCAGAAATTCTTTTTCCAAGACATGTAACTCTTTTCCATTTCTTTATTCCTTTTTTTGAATTTCCTAATTTCGGTGCAAATGGTGGTTTTTCTCCGATAGTTTATATTCTTGCGGTTCCCTTTGCCTTGCTTAAAGGATGTGTTTGGGGATTAGTTATGTATTTATTAGGTTTTTTGGGAACGAAGTACATCAAAAATAGGACAGCTCGTCTTTGGACTATAGCATTAGTTTTTATTCTAGTATTTATTAAATTTGAGGCAATCGGTGCGGTTTTAATAACTTTTATGTTCTTAGCTGCAATGGCGGGGTTTTAAAAGTTAAACAGTTCCTTTAAAGTTACCTCCAGCCCATCTGCAATTCTTTCCAACGTAGACAGCTTTGGGTCAATTGCTCCTTTTTCTATCTCACTGAGGTTCCCTTTTGCGAGGTCGTTTTCATAGGCGAGCTTTTCGATGGTTAGACCTTTTTGGCGTCTTAAAGAGGCTATTCTTTGACCCATTTTCTTCCTGATGTCCACCTTGGTTCCCTCCAGGTTCCTTTTAGTATAGGTATTTTTTGTGGTACAATGGTTCCCTGTGGGGAACCAAAAGGAGGGAGTGAACATGCTAAAGTGTGTATTTTGTGGTAAAGAGCTTCCTGTTTATGGTAAAGAACTTCCTGATCGTACGATGACTTGTCCGCATTGTGGTAAAAGTGTTTATCTTGGTTTGGGCATTGTTTTTCTTCTTTTTGCAACAATCATTGCTTTTATTACTGGCGTTATTGGGATGGCCATTGTTTTATTACTCATACTGGTTTTGATGATAATCACTGTTGTAGTAAAACCAAAAGATAAAATGGTTGGGCTAATATTAGCTATAAAAGGAATATGGCTGATGCTAAGGAAGCAGAGCTTGGGCAGTTGCAAGAAATGCGGTAAGGAGTTTTCGTTTATTGAGTTTATAGCCGACAGAGTATTATGCAAAAAGTGTAATGAGCAATTACTTGTTGAATTAGCTCAAGCAGAAGAAACAATTAAGACAACAAAATGCATAACCGAAGAACAAATAGCCACATTAAAAAAACTAAGCAAGAATGCGTTACTTAAACTGTATAAACATGTCTATAGCGATTTTGAGTCAGATAAAGAATTAGAAAGCTGCGAGCTAGCAACATTAAACAAAATGCAAGAGGCTTTTGATTTGACAAATGAAGAAGCCGATCTTGATAACAAGATAAAACCATATATTTATATAAATAGCATTAGAGACAAAAACTGTCTTCCTGTAGCGGATGTCAAAATAGAATATGGGGGGCAATTAATTTTAAAAAAGGACGAGGTCATTCATTTTGCTGACAATGCTGTTTTGAAGGAAATCAAGGCGATCAGTCTTGGTTATAGAGGCGGCTCACAGGGAATAAGTATCCCAATTGCAAAAGGGATCCGCTACAGAGTCGGTGTTTCTAGGGGTAATTTTGTTAAAGAAAATCGCTTACTCCAGACCTCATCAGGAGCTCTGATAGTTACTAATCAGCGGCTGTTCTTACAGCCATATCCTGGATGCAAACCGGCGAGTATCCCACTAAACAAGATATTGTCTCATTGTTGTTTTGGTAATGGCATAGAAGTCTTTATAGAAGGCAGAGAAAAAAGCTATTTCTTTGAAATCCATAAAACCGGTTCTATAGAAATATTCGAAATGTGCCTTAACTATTTATTAGGGCAAGTAGAATAATAGAGAAACTGGTTCGAGTCAAATTGTTTAGGGCTAAAGATAATCGACGGCTTAGAAATTTCTCCTGCTGAGTTTTTTAAGGGGCTTTAGATTTGTTTTAAGTGCTTCTTCTTCTGTTGGATGTGTTCTGCCTACCTCTTCTAAGGTCTTTACGTTAAAACTTTTAGATGTATAATTCTGTTGTAACAAGCGGTGAAAATCGGGTAGAAAATGGTGAAAATGTGGCAAAAAAAGAGAAAACGCTGGTCAATGATAAATTTAAAGCCAAAGCGAATCGATTGGTTAATAATGATAAGTTTAAAGATGAACTTAAAAAATTACGAGAGCAATTTAAAATTCCTATTAATGGGATGACGTATGAGGAAGAAAGGATTTGGTATAAAGATAAATGGGGCAAGGGTATTCAGGAGATAAAGAATTTCCACTTTGCATTGTCAAAATTTAGGGGAAAATTTAAACTTTATTCAAATTGGGGGATTTTTTTACTCCATTACATCTTATCTAATAAATTAGACTATCGCCATTTTCCACAACATTCTTTCGATTTACGCTGGCATTACAATGAAGACACTTATGAAAATGAATTACATATAATTATTTTTCCAAACACAACGATTGATGACATAAAAAATGATTGGGCAGAAATTAAAAAGAGACAAAAGAGACTTTATTCTTATAAGGAAAAAAGCCCAAGAGATAAATGGTGCATTGAAAGAGATTCATGGTTTTATGAACTGTGGAAAAGGGGCCTCACCTGTGAAGAAATTGCAGATATCAGATATACGGAATTCCCTAAAGAAAAACCAGTCCCAGATGCAGACCTCGTTAGAAAAGCTATCAATCGCCTCAAAAACGTATGATTTTTGTCGGTATTATAGCGATTTTTGCGTGACAATAAATCCTCTAAAGTAACTTCATCGACACAACCATCTATGCTTGATATAAGTGTATTACCAGTAAGATGCTGGAATTTAGGCGTGCTTAGTATCAAAGAAAGGTAGTGGTTAAAATTAAATCCATAACTCCATTAAAGGCGATCCGAGCAAAATGTCTTGATTGTTCAGGCAGAAGCAAGCAGGAAATTAAATTATGCCAAATTCCCGATTGCCCATTATTCACATATCGTTTTGGTAAGAATCCAAATAGAAAAGGCATTGGTGGTAATGGATGGGCTAGCAAGCCTAAAAGTATAACTTGAGTTCGATAAATAAGTAGAAAAGAGGTGTTTAAAATGAGGGAAGAGATACGTTTATCAGAAATACAGATTTTACCTGTTAAACCCCAAAATGGACTAGTTGCATTTGCTTCATTTTGCTTAAATGAGCAGTTCTATGTTGGGAATATAGCTATTTATACTACACCTGATGGTTATGGTTACCGCCTTGTATATCCAGACAAAATGCTCCCGAATGGGAA
This sequence comes from Candidatus Saganbacteria bacterium, assembly GCA_026387795.1. Lineage (GTDB taxonomy): Bacteria > Margulisbacteria > WOR-1 > JAPLLA01 > JAPLLA01 > JAPLLA01. The sequence continues at coordinate 79,101 of JAPLLA010000032.1, forward strand.
AAGAGTTAGCTTGTTCCACCCGATTATTAAAGAAGCAGGGGAAGCGATTAACCTGGTGATAACAGAAAAATACAAAGAGCTAATTATGGACTTGGAAATTAAGAAGGATATTTTTGAAAACTAAAAAGTAGAGAAAGGATTGAAGATGACTAGGAAGAAGAGTGGAGCACCACCGTTTGTAATGTTAAGGAAGGATTTGCTGAAAGACCCTGAATGGCAAAGATTATCAAGTTCCGCCAAGATTATTTATATCTATTTACGGGCAAAATTTAATTGTAAAACCTATAGTGAGGTTTCTTTGTCTTACTCAGAGGTTAAAGACATGATGAGCACAAAAACAATAAGTCGAGCGTTTAAGGAATTGCAGGAAAAAGGCTTTATAGAGAAAGTGAAGCAGGGCGGGTTATTCGGGGGTATCTGCTCGTATAAGTTTATCGGTCCCTACAAAGATTTCTTTTATAAAGGCTACCGTGTTTAGCCATAGAGGCTGGCATATATCTATATCTTTGTAGAAAGGAAAGAACTGTTTTAAATGATTTTGAGAGGGAGATGTGGAAAAAGGAAAGAACCAATTGGTCAAAACAGCATTCAATATGGAAAAAGTAAAGCGATGATATGGAAAAAATAAAGCTGCCTTTTGATTGATGTGTTTAGGGAGGAATATATATGTCCGAATTACAAAATACTACAGATTTTGACGAATTAGACGGAATTGACAGGGCAATCATTCTGGAATCCCAGGCTAATCCAGCTATAACGCAGCAGGAGCTTGCTAACCAATTGGGGATAAGTCGGCAAGTGGTAAACGCCAGGTTTAACTCCGCTAAGGTTCAGGTGGCATTGAGAGGGGTTTTCAAGGATGCTGTAGCGATCCTCAAAGACAATCAGGCTGAAGCCGCAAAGGTAATGGCTGGGTTGTTGGGATCTGATAATGAGAATGTCAGGTTCAGAGCAGCAGAATTTATTTTAAAAGACCTAATACTTCCAGAGTCAGAAGATGATGTCTTTTCATGCAAAAAACTAGCGGAAACGTGGAAGAAGGCGTTGGGAGTGTCAATATAGTATGGAAGCCAATGGGCAGAATATGGAAGAAATCTTTGATAAGGAAGGCTTAGCTGCTTTGCTTAAGGTGGAGCCTAAAACCGTTAATTACTTGGTTTATACAGGGCAGGTTCCACGTTTTAAATGTGGGAGGGAATATAGATTTCTTAAGTCGGAAATATTGAAGTGGATTCACCGTAGAATGAAAGAAAATAGGGGTAGTTTGTTAGAGGATTGTTAGAAGGTTTTAAGCATATGAGAGGGTTTTTTGCCTGTTTATTAATAAAACTTGATGGTAGGGGTGCAGTTAGGTTAACTGATTGCCTGAGAATCTTACATAAAGGGGTTTAAAGAAGGGTGGTTTGTTTGCGGAATATTTACTTAATGAGGGAGTCAATGGAAACTTGGAGAACCTTTGCAATGCTGGTTAAAGTGGAAAGGGAGGGATTGCTGTGAGTCCCTTGTTCGAGTTTTTGAAGGACAGCCAAAGATATCTGGGCTTTCTCTGCGAGCTTTTGTTGAGAAAGACCTCTCTTTGTGCGAAGGCTTTTAATTTGTTTGCCTATTGCCATAACGACTAGATGATATCACTTGACTGGGTTTTATGGTAGTAGTAATATAATACTAGTAAAAAAAGAGTATAAAGGGGAGGTGGAATATGGACGATTACTCAAAAATCTGGCAGACAGAGAAAAACGGTGTTATTTATGCCATTTTTAGGCTAAATGGTAAGGTGAAGTGGGAGAAGATAGGGGAGGCCAGGTTTTTATCCAAGAATGTTATAGATAGGAAGAAAAAAGAGATCATGGAAAGGCTTGCTCGTGGCGAATACATTGAAAAGAAGGTTTTGTTTGAGAATATGGTTGAGGAGTTTCTTAAATATTCTAAGAAGACCAAAACCCCAGGGACATTTAGGACGGCTTCTGGACACTGTAAGTCACTGCTCCGTTACTTTAAAGGGTATCTCCTTACAAAACTTACACCCTATATAATAGAGGGCTATATAGACTACAGGAGAGAGCAAAATCCCGACATATCCAACAAAACCATTATAAATGAGTTGTTTACTTTATCTGCCATTATTAGAGAATCCATAAAAAGGGGATACCTTAAAGAAAACCCTGTTAAAAGGATAGAAAGGCTCAATTATACTCGCCCAGAAATGAAATTCTTTACCAAGCAGGAAATAGACCTTATTTTGGCTAATTGTAGTAGGTATTTAAGAAGTATCCTTTTAGTAGGGCTAACCACTGGTTTAAGAAAATCCGAAATATGCCACATGAAATGGGAAAACATTAACTTTGAAGAGGGGATTATTGTTATCAAGTGTGATGAAACCTTTCAGACTAAGAATAAAAGGAACCGCATAGCTGTTCTCGTGCCCCAATTAAAGGAGGAATTGCTGTTTTTAAAGGATCACTGGATTGATCCTGTAACCAACGAGGTTAAGCAGCGGGAATCGTGGCAGACGCAGTATGTGTTTTGCCATCAAGACGGGCACCCCATCAATAACTTTGCCAATGCCTTCTATAAGCTAATGAGAAAGTTGGGCATCAAGAAGGCTTCTCCCCATACTATGAGGCATACCTTTGTTACTTACCATATGAACTATGGAGACCCCTTCCTAACCCAAAGGATGGTAGGGCACAGTGACCCAAGGGTTACGCAAGGGTATTATCATTTGCAGGTTGAGAGGATGAGGGATAGCATGGGGCCGATTGAGGCTTTGATTGGAACCCGTTTGCCTAGTAAAACAGCGATTTCTATTAATAATTAGAGGATTATAGGATTTTTAGTTCTCTCATGCGTAATTCATAGGGTTTTAAATCAAATTTCATAGCTCTTGTTTCTTTTTCTTCATCCGTTTTAGTTAAAAAGTCGAATCCATTTTTTTTGTAAAATGCTAGAACCCCAGGCCTATTATAGGCATCCGCTAATAAGAACCTGCAACCAGTTTTATTCTTATAGACAAATAAATATTTAATAAAACCTAGTATTTCGCTGCCAAAACCAGCCCTATGATATTTTTTGTTAATAGCTAACCGTCCGAGCTTTACTGCGGGAATTTTCCTGTGTCTTTTTTCATTAGGAATCTTTCTATTTAATTTGTTGTTTGTTTCGATGCTGTCGTTTAAAACGCTGAAATAGGCGACAATGTCTTTGTTTTGTATGTGATGGAAAAGATAGGTGACAGTAAGGAGTTGTTCTTGGGATAAGAAAGCATCCTGATAGAAAAAATCGTTTAAATCTGCATCTCCACAATCAAAAGATGCATTATTAGGAGGAGAGGATAGCCTTTCAAAGGATAAGTGCTTAGATAGCATGTTCGACCAGAGGTTCTTTCTTTGTAACAGATTCGAAAATTTTCCTAGTGCGGATAACTTCTTCCTTAGATACCATTTTCATATTAGGCATATCAATTTCTTTTAAAAATTGTTCAGCTTCTTTATCTTTTAGTATAGGGGTGGGCGTAATCGGTTTTGCCATTTTAATCATCTCCTATTAGTATATCGGAGGGGAAATGGAATAATTTCACTTTTTAAAGTTATTGTTTGTGAACCTTCTTTATGGCTCTTATTTTATAATATATATCGTATTAAAGCAATAATAACTTGCATTCGGAAGATGCATAAAAATTTTACTGTTAGAAACCCGTTAGAAACGCATCCCAGAGTAGCAGTTTAAGCCTTAGAATTAGTTGTTCTGATAATAAAAAATAGAGTTAGTGGAAAATTGCCGAAGGTTTTGCAGACTGCTCCCTTGCCACTTGGGTACCGCACCGCTCGCTTCGCTCGCGGAAATCCAAAATCCTAAATCCGAAATCCTAATGAATGAATAATGATAAATTTAGAGAGTTATTATAACAAAAAACCCCTACAAAAGAACCTCTTCTTTAGGCGCAAAATTGGTTGCCATGGTCCAGGTTACGGCTTTTCCGCCAGATAAGCGGTATACTTTAAAGGTGTTGTAAAAATCTTTTAACGGTCCGGATTCTCTCCAGGGTTTAAGGAATTGCCGCGATGGATGTGCATACATTTCATCTTTTAGGACTTTATCTTCCAGAATTTCTAGCTTTCCCGATACCCTAACCTGAACCCCATTTTTAAAATCATTAAAGCAGAGCTCAACTTTGGGGTTACTTTCTATTTGATGATGGACTGCTTTCATGGAACCGCTGTGAAAAATAATCCCATTTTCATCTGCTTTATACAAAAACATCCCCCTGCAGTGCGGCTGATCTCCTTCAACTGTTGCCAGATGAAACGCAGGATTGGCATTTATCATCTCAAGTATTTCTTTTTTGTTCATACAATTCCCCTCCTTTTAAAATCCTATCATATGGCTAATTTTAATCAATCCCCAAGTGAAATTTACCAAACATTGCTACGATAGATTGATGGAAGGGAAAACAGGGTGCAAAAATGCTATCCACAAGGGAACTTGGAAGGGCAACCAGAGATGGGAGGGTCTTGCTAAAAGACCCTGGAGAAAAGCGTACGGTTTTACTCTCCAATACGGAACAATTGGAACAACTACGGCGTCGCGCTAGGCTGCAATTGGATGGAACTACACAAACCGATCATTATGTTTTTTCCGATTTTACAGATCGTCTAACCGGCAGAAGGCTGCATGCGGTTGCCCCATTATTTGGCAGAGAAGACTTCCAAAGGGACACCTTTTGGCAGCAGCGGACAGAATTGCTAATGCACATGAATGCCTTGGGTATGCAGTTAGGCGGTTCCCAAGTGGTAAAAATGGCAATGGCTTCTTGTGTACAGGTAAACGGATGGGACAAAGGAGTTTCTGGTTACTACGATACACTATTGGGAATTGCGCAAAATGATTTTACGGAAATGGCTGATCGCTACGCTGCTGGAGAGAGATATGACCCTGCCCAAAATGTGTTGGGTTCGCCACAATATAGCCATACCAAACTCTTTGCCTGGATCTATTATGTGGAAAGTCTGGAGATTGCTTCTGTTGCACAGGAAAAGGGAGAGGGGATAAGGGTGGTTGAATTGGGAAGTGCTTTTGGCAGCCCCATTTTCACCAAAAGGGATCTTTTACCCGATCAAGACGTTACTTTTTACGGCGTAGACATAAGAGACGATCTTTTATCCGCATCCAGAAGATTTGTGGCTAGTCGGCAGATGCAGGGCGTGCATTTTGCCCATGCAGACGTTACCAAAAAAGGTTGGCATGCAAGGATGATGCATATAGTTTCTGGCCATCCGGCTGATGTAGTGGTTTCTAGCCATTTGCTTGAACATCTCCCTGGTGACCCCAAACAAATTATTGGAAACTGGCTGCGGCTTACAAAAAAAGCACTGGTTGTTTCTGTTCCGCATACCATAGAAGAAGTTAACATGTCCGACCATGAGCACAATTTAGGAGTTGAAGGATTGTCTGGGTTGGCAGATTACTTTGAATCTGAATATCATGGACGCATACAAGTAAAACGGGACCAGATAGATGCAGGTATCCTTATTTTAATAAAAGTATAGAAAAAATCTGCAAGGAGAGAAAAATAAAATGGCGGAACTGTTTGCTAAAAGAGTAGGGTTGGGGCTGCCAAGCCCGGTAACCTGCATAAAGTTACAAAATCATGCTACTGCAGCATACGAAGAGCTAAGTGCTGTAAATAGGGCAAAATATAGGCATGCTTTTGGTAATCGGCTCATCCAGGATTTTATGTCCAGTCCGCAAATGGCAATTGACATGGTAAGCGAAGCTTTTGGCTGCGAAAATCAACAAGTAGCCAGGGTGTTTACTGCTTTGATCCGGGAACTATTGATCCAGCCTATGGCAAGTTCATGGGCAATTCTAAAGAACATGGAAACAAAATATGGGATGGCCATTACTGTGCCTGAACTTCAGCAGTATTATCAGGTTTTGCAGAGCAGCAAAATTGTGCAAGACATGATTCGCTACAATAGTTCCGCAACCAAAGTCATTGCAGTTGCGCGCGGGGTCTTATCTACAACTTTGGGAACAACCTATTATTTGGATGTGCAGACTACAGATGCTTGTCCGAGCAGGTGTACAAAATGCTGGAGGTTTTATGAGGATGAGGCTGGAGTGGCTAGGCTGGTAAGAAGAATAAGGCCGGCTGGGTCTAAAATGCCCGATTTTGACGATTTCAAAGCAGTGGTCAAGCAAGTTATTGATTTGGGAGTAGAACAGTTGTCCAGTACCGGGGGAGGAGAGCCAATGATGAACCCTCGTCTTCCGGAATTATTCCAATTTGCAAAAGCATATGCACGCAGCCTGGGCCGGGAGCTGCGGACCTTTGTTCCAAGCTGTGGATTGGGAGTGGTTTTCCAAAACGAAGACGCATTAAGAAGAACAGTGAATTCTTTGGATAATTTAAGGTTTAGCGTTGATAGTTTTGATCCTGATTTTGTCTGTAGGCTGCATGGCTTAACCCGGGCTAAATATGATGAACTTATAGATAATATCAGACGGACAGTAGCAATGAAAAGACAAGAAGGATCCAATATGCAAATAGAAATATTGATCCTTATGTATGAAGGAAGCTACCAAACTATGGAACAGACGATCGAAACTGCCAGACAATTAGGAGCAACCAGGGTTTTGATTAATAGCACAGTAGACAAGCCTGAATTAAGGTCCGGAGGAGTGGAACAAGAAGCCGCAATAAGAAGAGTAGCAGAAAGAGTAGCCAGAGGTGACTATGGGGACCTGGTGGTTGAAATCGATCCTGCACTTGAAACCTCTATTCTTGCAGTAGCGCAGCCAGTTGATTTACAGCAGTTTGAGCCGGCAATAGGAAAATTTGGTGGCTGCATGAAAAACATTGTTGGCTTGACGCCGGTTATTACGGCGGACGGCACTTTTCATGTTTGTTTCCCGTGTTCGCAGCCCCCGGTAGCAAATAAAGGGGGCATTTTTAAAATTGGCCATATTTTACAAGAGCCATTTTTAGCTCTCATGGAAAGGATGAAAGGTGAATACCGCGGGATTGATATTGAAAGGGATTGTTCTCCAGATTGCCGCGATATTTTATATTTTAACGCCATCATTAGAAAAGTTATTGAAGATTGGATACTCGGGATTCCCCTGGCAGCGCAGCCGTTTTTTGATCGCACTACTGCAGTTGGGACTATGCGCAATCCTATGCATCAAGAGGGTTATCGCGTACAAACTGGAGCGCAAGACAGGATTGCAAAAGCAGCAGAATCTGTTTATCTGGATAAAGTAAGCGATTTTAACCACGTTACTACTTATTTACAAGAAATAGGGGTGGGGAATGTAGCGGTAAAATTAGAAGCCGGAGTTCCGGTTGTTTTGCTGGATAAGTATGAAATTCCAAACTTATTTGAAATGAGCTTGGTCATAGAAGGAGAGAGTGTCTATGCATATTCTTATGAACTGGGGCTGGTATATTCTGTAGCAACCGGAAAGACTACAAAATTCGGCGAAGAAATAGAAGGAGCAGGGGAACAAATTAGAGAAATGTTTCAAGAATTTAACGCTCTTAAAACAAGCGGATTGGCATATTCTCCGCATGCGGCACCAAGCGGACTAGAAGAAGTGGGGAGACTAAAACAATCGATTAGAGAAAAAATGTTATTAGCTAAATATGCCGAATGGCCGGAGCCGCTCGTAACAGCTGCATATGCATATTATAAAAGGGCAATAGCAGGGGAAGTCAGAGCAGAAAATCCGGATGATGCAAATAATGGGATTGTTTTGATGACACTTTTTGAGCAAGAAGCAGCAAAGTCTTTGGCAAGAAAGCAGGAGATGCTAAAGCGGCTGCATGCCTATCTATTGCAATTGGCGTCAGTCAGGGAATTTTGCCGGGATTTTGTCAATATCTATAAGCGGCTTACTGAAAACGGTTATTTTCAAAGCTAGATCAAAAAGTTTAATCATAAAAATTAAATTCATTTTAGATATATGCGATAACGTTAATAGTAAAAGTCGCGCACAAAAACGGAGCGAATAAATGCTTCCTTTGACCAATTTTGATTATGCTGAATTAGCAATAAAACATCCAGCCTTGAAACTGGCAACGGCATCTGCTGCCGGGCGCATAGATTATCGCTTTAAAAGTGTACTTGATCTGAATGTTTTTAGCTCAGGAAACTCGGGTGGATCTTATGCCAGAGCCGGACTTGGAAGTGACCCAAGAAGAAGGGCCCGGACTTTACTGGAAAGAATGAGGGATGTCCCAAACGATGCTCTAAACAGGCATATTCTTGGTGATGAGATTTGCAGATCCCTTAGGGACAGGTCATTGTCTCAAGATGCTTTGGCTGCGGAAGTGGGAAGGGTTTTTCGCGGAAGGATCCGCTCTCTTTATATAGATAATATGGGAGAAGTGCATCTTGTTTTTCCCAATACCACCGAGCCTTCCCAGGAACAGCGTAAAAGAGGCAGCCTAAAAGAAGAATGGGACCGCATTTTTGCTTTAAACCGTGAACAACATGTCCCAGTAGGAGAACTCCCCGTTTCCTTGCCTGTCCCAGATTTTCTTAGAAGGGCAGTTGCCCAGTATCCGGTTTTTGCGCCGCTAAAAACAAGAGGGGCGCTTGGCGCTTTACTTGGCTTGGGCAGGAGCAGGGATTTGGATTTGGGGACTTCTTTAAGGAGTTGTTCTCCTCGCGAGACGGTCCGCAATTTGTCCGCATTGGGTTTTGTAGAAAATGCTGACGCAATTCCTTCTCATGAAACTTTTGCAGTAGCACAACACAGGGATTTAAGCGCGGTTGTCTCTTTGGATGCCCATCATTACAGCCTGAGAGGAAGGACTTCCAGTTCAGGCAAGGGAACAAACCTATATAATGCAATGGCCTCTCTTTTGCAGGAGAGGGTAGAGCGCATGTCTGCATTTGCCGGCTGCACTGCTAATTGGCCGGCTGGATATGTTGAAGATAAAAAGCTGATCAAGGCAGCTTATTCCGACATGGTTTCCGCAGGCTTAAATGTTCTGGATCCTCATACGCTTAACTTGGGAGAGCCATACCAAAACGAACCGATTTACTGGACCCTGGCGCACCTGTATGTAAATGGTGCGTGGGTAGACGGGTTTGCTCCTGCACAACTGGTTTGGACCAACACCAATTTTGACGAAAGAGAAATTTATCCGGCTTCTGCCAATGGCTTGGCAGCAGGAAACACCTACGAAGAAGCAATGCTGCATGGATTAACCGAAGTAATTGAAAGGGACGGATTGGCAAATACTTGGTATGAACCTTCGCGTTGCTTTCACTTACAAGCAAGGGGAGGACAGATCGGAAGTATTGTGGAAGCATATCAGGCTGACGGCGGACTTTCTTTAATGGATATTACTACAGATGTCGGGATCCCGTCTTTTCAGGCATTTGCCTGGCTAAACCAGCAGCTTCTTTGCGGCAGCGGCGCACATCCGGATGCCAGGATTGCAGCCATGCGCGCTATTTGTGAGTTGTCTGCTACAGTTGGAGCATATAATATTATTTTTGGTCCCAGCAGGGTTATTCCCACTCCAAAAGCAACATTTGCAACAAGAGAATATAAAGACCTTCCAAATTATTCTTCAGGAAATGTGGGGAAAGATCTAGAGTGGATCCTTAATCGTCTCTCGTCAATGGGAGTCATTCCTGTGGTAGTTAATTTGACCAGAAGTGACTTCAAAGTTCCTGTAGTCAGAGTGATTGTGCCGGGCTTAGACCAGCCTGAAGGAGTAAGTGTCAGGCAATTAGTGCATTTACAAAGGGCGCAAGCACAGGTCTAGACTGGGCGGTAGTGGAATCGAACCACTGCTCTTCTCGGTGTCAACGAGATGTTTTACCATTAAACTAACCGCCCCTAAAATAACTAACAACACGCTCGCCCTCGCTTTGCTCGGGCTCGCTACAACAAACAACTTACAACTAATTATTATATAATAAATTCCTTCGGTTGTGAGGTCCGACGTTTGTCGGACCGTGTTGTTAGTCGTTAGTTGTTAGTTATTTTTTCAGCGTCTTGCGAAGGCCGGAAAGCTGTTTAACAATGCCTTCAGCCTGAGCAAGCATTATATCGTAAACCTTACTGCTGATAAACCCATTTTCTTTAGAAATATCCAATATTGCTACGGTTTCATTCAATGAACCTATGGATAAATCAACAAAATGCCGAAATTCGTTATCTGATCCTCGATCCGATCCTTCCGCCAGGTTTAGCGCTATTGATACGGCGGCTCTTCTTAATTGGGAGGTTAAACCAAATTGTTCTTCCCTGGGGAATTTTGAGGAAATAGTATAAACATTCTTAATGAATTTCTTTGCTTCTTTATAAACCGGAAACTCCAAAAACCTAAAAGACATGCCAATATCCTCCTAATTATAATATTTTTCCTTTGGTTGTTAGTTGTTAGTCGTAAGTTGTTAGTTAACTGGAGCGGGAGACGGGTCTCGAACCCGCGACCTTCTGCTTGGGAAGCAGATGCTCTACCAACTGAGCTACTCCCGCGCCTAGTTTACTGTTCCTTCTTCGGCTTCTTCCCCTTCTTCGCTAGATGGCCGCATTACGAGGGCTTTTTTGATTTTAGCCGTGGCTTCTTTGCAGATCCTAGAGACCTGCGATTCCGAAAGCCCAATTTCTTTACCGATTTCTTTAAAGGTTTTATCTTCCCGATAATATTTTTTTACTACCAACTGTTCTTTGTCCGGGAGGCTCTTTACTGCGGAATCAATGTGCATGATTTCGTCTACTTTTTCGTGGTGTACGCTCTCTTTGTTAAAAGCCAAATAAACATTTGCAGCAGAAGTGATCCATTCGTAAAGCCCGGCTACCGGGTCTGTCCCTCTTTTTCTTAAATAGTCCTGCATGGAACCCTTTAAACGGACGCTTACATAGGACCAGAGTTCTCCACGTCTTGGGTCCCAGGTTTTTAAAGCGTCGATAAAAGCGATCTTTGCTTCTGAAGTTAAGTCGTCTGCTTCGGAAGAGGCAATGTGCCGGGGCAGGGTGCGGATGTACCATTTGACCAGTGATTGGATCTGGTCCTTGTATTTTTCTGCTACTTCGTCCGTGTATTTTAAAAAATATTCCCGCATTACACTAACAATGCGGTCTTCTACGTCTTGCTTGGAGGGAGCCATCCTGTTTTTCTACCCCCTTCGGTCCTTCTCAAATTCCTTGCGTACAACTTTTAAAAAATCTTCTTCATGGGCTTTTAAAAGGTTTTTGCTGAATTGCTGGGCAGTTTGCCGGGCAAATTTCCAGAAGCGGGCTAAGATTGGGGATATGCCAACAGGAACAGGCGCGCCAATATTCTGGAGTTTACCGTCAATGCTTACTTTTTTAGGGGTGACCCTTTGGGTTTGAATCAAACGCTTGTCCAGCCTTTCTTATTGTTTGATTGTTTCCCTGGGGCCAAGCTTGCGGGATATATAAATACTGGCAATTGCTAGAGCCTGGCGCCTTAGCTCAGGGTTAGTTACTATCGTTTCAGCGATAGTGTCAACCATTCTAGCAAAACCGGGAGTCATTGTAAAGGAGGGGCCGAATTCTACTTCCAGCGCGGTACGGACGATTTTTCCGATCAATTCTTTGGCGGAAAGGGTAGGTTCCAAAACTTCTTCCAGCCGCGCTTCAAATTGGCTGGTTTTGTTTTTTTGGAACGGGGTTTTCTTTATTTTAGTTTGCTGCTTTTTCTCAAAAGAAGAAAAATTGAATACTGCACCAAAAAAATCATCCTTTTTTGGGCTCTTGTTGATTTCTCTGTGCTGCAAAAATGGATCATCTAGCATTTTGTTAACTCCCTACTACGCATTCTTCTTCCTCTTTATCGGAGGAAGTAAAAAAAAATTTCACTGGGAAGCAAGTTATTTTTAATTAATTTTTATTAATCTAAAGAGATCATGCCGATCGATTGCACTTTTACTTGAGGGACGATTTCGTTATAAGATAAAACCGCTACGGAAGGGAAGCTTCTTTCTATGAACCGTTTAAAGTGGGGGCGGAGTCTTGGAGAGCAAAGCACTACGGGTTGGATTTTCATTTTCCGGAAATTATAGATGTGGTTCGAAATCTGGACTAAAATCTTTTCTCCTACATTTGGGTCTACCGCTAGAAAAGAGCCGTATTCCGACTGATGGATAGCCCCGATCAATGTTTCTTCCAAAGAAGGGTCAATAGTGATAACAGTAACCACATTTTCCTTATCTGTATAGGTTTCGCAAATTTGCCTGGCCAGGGACTGCCTTACATATTCGGTTAAAACATTGATGTCCCTGGAAAGATGGGCGTAGTCAGCCAGCCTTTCTAAAATAGTGGAAAGGTCGCGGATCGAAACCCTTTCCCTTACCAGCAGTTGTAGCACCTTGTGGACTTGTCCCAAAGAGAGCATGTCAGGGATTAATTCCCTGACAATTGCAGCATTGTTGTTTTTTACCAGTTCAATTAAAGATTGTACGTTTTGTCTGGTCATAATTTCGTCCGCGTAGCGCTTAATGATTTCCGTGAAATGATTGGAAATTACTTCTACCGGTTCCTGTGCTGTAAACTCGTATTTTTGGACTTTTGGCATTTCTTCGTCCGGCACCCAGGTTGCCAAATCATTGGTTACCGGGTCTTTTGTTTCTATCCCTACAATCCCTTTGGCTTTTAACTCTGCAGCAGATTTATCTACGCGGTGGTGCCCAAGATGCGCTTCTCCTTCTGAAACTTTGGTCCCTCTGATTTCTATTGCATATTCATTGGGAGGAAGTCCCAAGTCATCCATAACCCTTACTCCCGGAATAACAAAACCGAGCTCTTGGCCAATGTGGTAGCGAATTAAGGTAATTCTTTCCAGTAAGGGGCCTTTTTGTGCAGGATCAATTAATGGGATCAGGTTCCTGCCGGTTTTTAAACTAAGGGGATCCAGTCCAAGCGTGCTCAAAATACTTTCCGGTTTTTTGAGAACATCTTTTGCGGAAACCTCTTCTGTTACCATTGCAGACTCTTGTTGTTTAGATTGGGTTTGGACCAGTACCAGTGCAATAATTCCAGACAGAAAAGCAAGTATTAGAAAAGGGATGGTGGGAAGTCCAGGGATAATCGCAAAACCGGCTAAGATTAGGCATACAAACGCAAATGCACGCGGCTGCGCAAAAAGTTGTGCAGCTACGTCTGTGCCTAAGCTGAGTTCAGAAGCGGATTTGGTAATAACCAAGCCTGTGCCGATAGATACTAAAAGTGCGGTAACTTGGCTGATCAGCCCGTTTCCTATGGTGAGCAAGGTGTAGGTGGTTAAGGCATCCATAATTCCCATGCCGCGTTGTAGCCAGCCGATCAAGATTCCGCCAAGGATATTTATAAGAACGATAATAATTCCGGCAATAGAGTCTCCTCTTACAAACTTATTGGCACCGTCCATGGAACCAAAGAAAGAGGCTTCCTGTTCAATTTTACGCCTGCGGCCTCGGGCTTCTTGCGCATCGATCAGGCCGGCATTCAAGTCCGCATCGATACTCATCTGTTTTCCGGGCATAGCGTCCAAGGTAAAACGTGCGGCTACTTCTGCGACACGTTCCGAACCTTTGGTAATAACAAGAAATTGCACCATGGTGATAATCGCAAATATGATGATGCCTACGATATAGTTTCCGGAGACTACAAAGTTTCCAAAAGCGGTAATTACGTCTCCCGCGAATCCTTGAAGCAGGATCAACCTGGAAGCAGCAATATTTAGTGCCAAGCGGTAAATAGTGACCACCAAAAGTACAGAAGGAAAAGCGGCAAATTCCAAGGGTTCTTTGAGATACAGTGCAGCCAGCAAGATAATAAGTGAAAAAGCCAGGTTTAAAGTAAGCAATAAGTCTAAAAAGAATGGGGGGAGAGGTATGATGATAAGTGCAATGATCCCGACTAACAGCGCCCCTACAAACGCATCGCTTGTAGTGAACAGGTTTAGTATCTCTTTTAAGTTTATAGCTGGAGCTGCCACGTTTTAATTATACCTCTAGCGTTTCTGAGGGGCAAGGAGAGCCTTGCGCGCCATTTTTTCTCTTTTGATCTTATATACATATGCCAGGACTTCTGCAATAGCCTGGTAAAGTTCTGGCGGGACTGCTTCTCCTACACTGGTAGTGCGGTAAATAGACCTTGCCAGCGGTTCGTTTTCTACAATCGGGATGTTTGCTGCTTCTGCAATTTTGCGGATCTCTTCCGCGATTTTTCTTTGGCCTTTTGCCAAAAGCTGCGGAGCCTTCATCTTAGGGGCCGCATATTTTAAGGCAACGGCAATATGGGTAGGGTTGGTAACAACTACGTCTGCTTGCGGTACTGCACCCATCATCCGCTGATATGCGGCTTGCCTTTGCAGGTCGCGCATCCTTTGCTTGACCATGGGATCCCCTTCTAATCGTTTATATTCTTCTTTTACTTCCTGGCGGGACATTTTTAAGCCGCGCATATATTCCCAGCGGCGGTATAGGTAATCTAAAATAGCAATTACAATGTAAAAAATGCCGACACGCATTGCAATGGTATAAGCGATCCCTCCGGCGACCAGGATTGCATCCCAAATTTGTTTGTCTAGCAGAACAATAACATTTTGGATTTCACTTCTTACTACGCTCAAGGCAATGTAGAACACAATGATAATTTTTAAGATGGACTTAATGAGCTCTACAAATCCCTGCATCGAAAACATTTTTTTGAGTCCTTCCAAAGGATTTAACTTTTCCAGTTTTGGGGATAGGGGATCCATGGAAAAAACAAAGCCGGTTTGCAAGCTCTCGGCAATTAGCGCAGCTAAAAATACCGCTCCCAGGACAGGAGCAACGCAAAAAGCAAATGCACGCAGCCCAATCATAAGGATTCCTGCAATAAAGCCCCAAGAAAACTCATAGGCAGAGGGGATGAGGTTGTAAATTGAAATCATCATACTGGCTAATTGTTCCCACATGAAAGGGCCCGCATACCCTAATACCCAAAAAGACAAGAGAAGCAGTACGGCGGTGGTAATTTCGCGGCTTTTGGCTATTTGGCCTTTTTCCCTGGCCTCCCGAAGCCTATGGGGAGTAGGTTCTTCTGTTTTGTCCCCGCCTTGTTCACCCATTTTTTGTTACTCCTATTTCAAAATTATAATCAGTTGCAACAACTGTTCTCCGGTAATGGACAAGAGGTTTGCGATATGTTTTACAATGAGCGGTAGGCAGAGCAATATGGCCAGCATCCCCAAAGAGGGCTTTACCTGGAAACCAAGCATGAATACGTTTACCTGCGGGGCAACCCTGGAAACAATCCCAAAACAAAAATCCGAAATAAAAATAAAAAGCACGGCAGGGATAGCAAGCATAAAAGTAGTGTGCCAAAAATGCCGAGCAATCTCTATGAACTGAGATTGGAGTGCAGGGTTAAAAATATTAATCGGCTGGCCTACAGGGATAGTGGAAAAACTTTGGTGCAAGGCAGCAAAAAGCAGGTGGTGGCCGTTTAAGATCAGGAAAATAATCAGGGCAGTATTAAAAAAAAGCCGGCCGATTATGGAAATAGTGCTCCCAAAAACCGGGTCCAGTGCAGTTGCCACACTAAGGCCCATTTGCATGTCCACAATTTCTCCCGCGGACTGAATAGCCAGAATTAACAGGTTGCAAATGAATCCGATCAAAAAACCGAGACAGACTTCAGAAACCAAAGCCATTACAAAAAGCACAGTAGTACTTGGCAGAACCGGAGAAACAGGGACCGTAAACCAAAGCACAAAAGTAATCCAAATGGCAAGAGGAGTTTTAAGTGCAAAGGGTATTGCCTTGGAGCTAATGATTGGGGCTTGAATAAAAAGTCCGGCGATTCTTGCCAGGATCAGCAGAAAAACAATAAGTTGGCCTGAACTTAGGATCATGTTACCTTGCCATAGCTGGGATGTTTGCCCAGAGAGAAGATGTAAAACTCATTAAGATTGAAAACATCCAAGGTGCAGTTACTACTATCATTAAAAGTACGGCTATCAGTTTAGGGACAAAAGTCAGTGTTTGTTCTTGGATTTGGGTTACAGCTTGGAAAAGACTGATGATAAAACCAACAATCAGTCCCACTCCAATAATAGGTAAAGACATCATAAGAGTAGTCATGACCCCGTTGTAAAGCACCTGCGTAACAAAATCTTCACCCATTTTTCACCTCTTTTTACCTAAAACTGATCATGAGCCCTCGGATAATTAGTCCCCAGCCGTCTACCAATACAAAAAGCAGTATTTTAAAAGGTAGAGAAACCATTACAGGAGAAAGCATAAACATGCCAAGTGAAAGCAGAATATTTGAGACAACCAAATCAACAATAATAAACGGGATTAGGATTAAAAACCCGATCTGGAAAGAGGTTTTTAATTCGCTGATCATAAAAGCAGGGATCAAAACGTAAGTCGGTATTTCTTCCATGCTTTTAGGGCGAGGAATCTTTGAAAATTCCACAAAAAGCGCCAGGTCTTTTTCACGGGTTTGCTTAAACATGAATTTACGCAAGGGCTGCATGCCGATCTCTATGGCTTTGGCTTGGCTAAGTTTGCCTTCGTTATAAGGAGTAAAAGCGGTAGCGTTGACTTCCTGCCAGACCGGAGACATGACAAAAACAGTCATAAAAAGCGATAAGGCTACGATTACGGAAGAAGGGGGGACTTGCTGTGTACCAATTCCGGTCCGAACCAATGAAAGCACAATGATAAAGCGTAGGAAAGATGTGACCGAGATCAAAAAAAACGGAACCAGAGAAATAGCAGACAAAGAAATAAGCAATTGGAGGCTGTTGCTGAATTGAGGGGAACTCACCAAGGAATTAAAGTTTATATTCGCATTTAGGGGGGTAGCTGCAAATGCAGCTTGAGAAAGAAAGATAAGCAATGCCCCGGACCAAAGGCTTATTTTTCTCATAATGCGGAAAGATCCTCTTCTATCTTATCGATTTTGGTGACTTGTTTGTTGCTCACCACGACCAACCAGGAAGAGCGCTTGATCCGTAAGATATAAGCCGTGACTTGTGGTTCCAAGCCAACCCTTTCTATGACCTCTACTACTTTTCCCTGGGTTTTAACCTGCAATTTTGGAAGCAGATATTTGCTTACGACATAGATTAAGCCGATTACAATTAATAAGGAAAAGACCAGCTGTAAGAAATAGCTAAAAGTAACAATGGGAGAAGATTTGGCAGTATAGCTTTCCCAAGAAGCAAAGTTTTCCGAAGCAGCAAAAGAGGGGAGAGCAAATGCAACCAGTAATAACAAACAGATCACAAAAAATGTTAATCTTTTCATCTAGTTCCCTTTCTAGGGCAGCTTAGTCTGGGGTTATTTTAATAAAACGTTAGTAATCCTTAGTCCGTAGGAATCGTCGATTGCTACTACTTCTCCCTGGGCAATAAGCTGGCCCCCTACTTTAAGATCCAAAGGTTCTCCGGCCAACCGGTCGAGTTCTATGATTCCGCCTTCAGCGAGGTCCAAAACATCTCTTAATGTCATTTGTGTTCTTCCGAGCTCTACGGTTACTTGCACGGGGATATCTCCCAATGCTTTTTGGTTGATCTTTTGGCCGGTTTCCCCTTCGCTTAAATCAGGAAATAAAACCTTTTTTATTTCCATAAGGCCCCCCTTTTGTCTTTATTTTACCATCCTTTGGGAGAATTTTCTTCGCCTTCTTCAACTTCAACTTCTTCTTCTTCTTCTTCTTCTTCTTCTTCTTCTTCGAACAATTCTTCTTTGGCAAATTCATCGGCCAGCTCTACTTCATTATCAATCGTTTCTTCTTCCAGTTCTTCTTCGGATGTTCCTTCTGTTTTGGTTTCTTCTGGAGCGGTTTTTTGTTGCTCTTTAGAATACTCTTCTTTTGGTTCTTCTTCAAGGTTTTCAGTTGCGATTTCTTCCGATTCTTCTTTTTCTCCTAGCGTGGCGATTGCTTCCAGCTTAATTTTCTCTTCTTTTTCAAAACTGACGATACGGGAAGCATATTTTTTTTCCGTTTTACCGGGTTGACCCCAGATCTGAATTTTTTCTCCCAAGTTTATTAAGACCGGGCTGTCCAAGGAATTGTCGAGAGAAACAACGTCTCCTTCTTCCATGGTCCGTAAATCTGCGGTGCCAAGTTCTGTGACTCCCAAAGTAGCAGAAATCGGGACAGTAATGGAATTAAGCAGTGCGGGAGGAAGCTTGCTTAGGGCAATGGGTTTATTGTCGGGCAGTTCTTCGTTTTTTTTCAGCAGGCTTTTGAGCAAATTGCCCGTGTATCCGATCTGTATTTTACCCGGCGGGTTATCTGCCAGTGAGACTTCGATGTTGAAATGAACAAAAGAGCTGGAAGGGTTGACCGAAGAATCGGTTATAACGTCCGGAGAATTAAGAGAAGAAAGAACCGTTTCTCCAAAAATGTTTTTGAAAGCGTTGGTCAACATGGGCAAGAAATAATTTTTTATTGTAATTTCCAGGATCGACTCTTCAACTGTGGTTAGTTTTCTGGAAAGGATGGCAAGGTCCCGGCATCCCAAAGATTGGTTAATAATGGTATTGGCAAGAGAAAGGTCGATGCAAATTGAAATAGATCCGTGCCAATCAGGAAGTTGGATCTTAAAATCTACCAGGGGGTAGTTGGCGATTCGAAGGAAGCTTAAATAATTGGTTTGTTCACCTGAAACAGAATAGAAATCCGATCCAAGCATTAAATTAATATGCAGTAGGTTTAAAAAATCACGGGTAAAGTTGTAGTGAATGAGAAGGGCCTTGTGTAGCCGTTCTTCTGAAAGCCGATCAAATCCATAGAGGCCGGATTTGATGCGCTTGGCATATACCTTCGGAGGCTTATAAGTGGTCCAATCCCCAATGGCAGGCGTTAGCTTGAGGGTTTTTTTATGCGGCAATATTTCTGATTTTGTTTGTGTTTCCGGCATCTTTAATTTATTTTACCACGTAATTTTAACTTAACCTATTAATAAAGTTAGAGATAATATCACTTGCCATTCTTACCATGCTTAAATTACCGCTCATGGCGCGCTGGTATTCCAAAGCCTTAATAGTTTCTCCCAAATAAAAAACGTTTGAAGCTTCCAGGTTTCTTGCGGAAACATTCCCTGTGCTGTTTTGTCCTGGCAGTGACGCTTCGGAAGGGGAGCCAGAAGCAGCTGTTTCTTTAAAGTTTGATCCGGAAGCTTGTTCCAGGCCATTGGGGTTGTTAAATCTGGTTAGGGCAATCCTAAATCCGGTATCTGCTTTAACGGTAGAGTAGGTATTATCCGTGTATTCATAAAGATACCCATTGTTGTCAAAACTCAAATTATTAATGGTATATTTGTCGCTGGTAAGACCGGTAATCGGCATAAGGATTGAGCTCGATCCGTAAAAACCGTATACAGGGTAACCGGTACTGGTGATCAGGTTTCCGCTGGAATCAACGTCAAAATTACCGGCGCGGGTATATTGGAAGGTAGATCCGCCATCCGCTGAAACCACAAAAAGCCCTTGCCCGTTAACTGCCAGGTCTAAATGTCCTCCACTGGCAATATCTCCTTGCGCAAAATCAGTGTAAGTTTCTGCAATTGCCATGCTGCCGCCGATTTGGTAAGGGTTAGTCCCACCCAAATTATTAAAATCCGCAGAAGCTGTTCCGCGGTGCAGGAAACGTTCAAAAACAGTTTGAAAAGAAACCCCCATTTTTTTGTAACCAGTGACAGACATATTGGCAATGTTGGCAGACGTTAAAGACAGCGCAGAGTTATATGCTTGAATAGCGTTTGATGCCTGACTCATGATATCTAACATCATAAATTTATTCCCCCTTTTCCCTCGACAGGCTCGGGATTATTCCGAAACCGAAAGCAAGTTTTCCGACGGAACTTTTATGATTGTTCCGTTTACATTAAGGTTAAAGAGCAAGGTCCCGTTAGTTACAGAAATGCTTTCTACTTTTCCTTCGATCTTGCTCTTGGTTGAAGGATTAATTGCAGAAACGGTTTTTCCGATTAAATTGCTTCTGGCGATCATTTCAATTTGTGGGGCTAGGCTGTTGTCAAAGGAGTTTTGACCAGTGAGGTCAGAGAAGGGGTCCGAAGCGCTAGAGGTGTTTCCTCCCAAGGCAGAGCCGCTGCCAAAAACGGAATTACTTCTTGTCTCTTCGTCGCCAAAAAGGATGTCAAGGGCGTCTGTATTCATAGCTTTTTTTAATTCATAGATAAAAAGATTTGGATCAGTGGAGTAAGCGGAGCCAGTGCGGGAAAACTTGGACGGATCGGTTGTACCGATGTTCCCGTCTTTCCCAAAAGTTACAGTCGGGGGGATGGATATATTCGCCATGTTTAATTAAGCCTCCCAATCAATGAGATGCCGGTCTCCTAAAGTCCTCCTTGGAGCCCCTTGGGTTCCTGTAAAGTTTAGCATGTTTGTCGGTTCTTTTTCCACTAAATAGTCGGAAAAAATATTGGGAATGTCGGAAAAGAGATTTGGATGGTTCCCAGAACTTCCAAAGTTGCCAATATCTACGGATAAATTTCCAATATTAAGATGAGCATCTGCCAATGAGTTTTTAAGTTGTTCTAAGCTTTGGTCTAAGGATTTTTTTGTCTCCTCATTAGCTAGAATTTGGATTGAGAGCATGCCGTTTTGGTTGGTTATTTTAAGCAGCATTTCTCCAAGCTGTTCCGGCTTTAATCCCAAAAGCAGTTCGGTCTGTTTTTGGTTTTTTACAATCGTGGCTTGTTTGGTGATTTCATCAATTACCTGCTGCAGATCAACTTTGGTTATAAAATCAAATTTTTCCGTAGTACCCATAAAAGCGGGAGCAATATTGAATGCTCCCAAAGACCGGCTTAAAATATCCTGAAAAACCTTTGGGTCCAATTTATAGATTTTTTGCGGCAGGGGAGGGGTGGGAAGTTCTGTTTTTACGGTTTCTGGTTTTTGCTCTTCGGTTGGCTTAATCGGAGCTTGGGGGGGGGTGGGTTCTTTACGCGTATCAAATTCGTTTTCTATTTTTGACAAAGTTAAAGAATCGTCATAGTTAGAAGAAAGTGCTGCCATTAGTGTTTGGATGCTGCTCCAGGGAGAAAAAAACAAACTTTTGGTTTTTAGTTTTTCTTCTTCTGTTTTTAGGTTTTCTTCAAAACTAGTTTCGGAATTTTTTGGGCCAGAGGAGTTCCCATACAGGCTGGTGGAGCTATCGGAGGCGGCAACCGGACTGATTATTTCTGGCATGCTTCTCCCGTCCTTTATTTATATCGGGTCCTACTCTGGAAAACTTGCATCTTTAAGAGAAATGCCTGAGGGGAGAGTCGAACTCCCACGGTGTTACCCACCCCGGTTCTAACCGGGGCGTGTCTGCCGTTCCTCAGATTTCAAGTTTCTATTTGGCATTGTATTAAATAAATGCCTGAGGGGAGAGTCGAACTCCCACGGTGTTACCCATACGCACCTCAAGCGTACGTGTCTGCCAGTTCCACCACCCAGGCATATTCTCAAATATCTCATATTTATTTTACTCTGAAAGTGGGAAAAAGTGAAGAAAAATACGATATATATAAGGAGGTTTTTAATAGTGCAAGATTATAGTTTGCAGGGCTTGATTGCTAACCTGCCAAAGTACGATCTTTTGCGTTTGAGAAACGTAAAAAGAGAAGCAACTCCCGAACAGGCAAAACAAGCGGTAGCGAGAGATTTCAAAAGGATGAAATCTTCTCCGGAAGAATTTTGCTGTACTCTTAAAAAGTGGGAAGAAGAGCTTGGTACTACCCATGCGGTATTGGGTGGACTTTTGGTGGTGGGTTCTATGGTAGAAGGACCGTGGAACGACGGAGTTTCTTTTGTCCGATCACTGGAGGGATTTGAATTATTTGAACAAATATGCCAGAGATTAGATCCATTGTTAAACGTAGAAGGGGTTTCGGATTTAGAAAGGTTATACGCAAAAATTAAGGATGGTTTAATTTTTCGGGGAGCCAGTACAAATGTTTATTTGGGATTGCAAAGTTTTTTGGCAAATCTGGATGGAGGCAAAGAGCGGGTTGGCAACTGTATAGTAATTGCAGCTCTTTTTAGCTTACTGGTTTTACGCGGTGGTGGAATGGCGGGTGAGGGGAGAGGACTGGGGACTACCCATTCCCATGCTTATTTTCAAAAACAAAAATTTCTTTATGATTTGGCCGAAGGCTTGCATCGTCCGAATCTTGTTCCTCTTCGTCCGGATACGGGAATAATACTAAGCGGAGCATTTTCTTTTGTAGCTACATTACTATGTTTTAGGACTGCCATGACCCTTGAGCTGGGAAACTTGAGGCATCTTTCTAATATTCCTAAATCCCAATTAAATAAATTCCTCTGTCTCCTTGATTTTGTTGAAGCGCTTAATCCCTATTGTTCCGGTATCTATGAGCTTAGAAGCAGAATTTATATGCGATTGGGAAAAACTGGGCAAGAAGCAGATAATACGGAAATTGCCAATGCAATGGGGCAGTATGACACTTTAAAAATTCACGGGGACTTTTTACCTGCAAGCTATAATCGTTATACGCACTCGCTTTTGGCAGAAAGCACTTAAGCAATTAGTTGATCGACAACTTCTTCCATTTTTGTCCCGCGCGATCCTTTGATCAATATTGTATCTCCTGCAGTAACCATTGATTTTAGCTTTTTAGTTAATTTTTCTTTGGTCGGATAAGAGCTTTTCCATCCTTTCCCAAATGTAAGCACGGCGTCGATTTTTAGTTTTTTTGTCAGCGCCAATATTTTATTATGTGCAGGCTTGGCTGCTTTTCCTAACTCCAGCATTTCTCCAAGCACCGCAATTTTACGTCCCCTTTGTTCTCCCAATAGTTCCAGTGCTGCTTTCATCGAGGAGGGATTAGCATTGTAACAGTCGTTAATGATGCGGATCCCGTTGGGCAGGTCGATAATTTGCGACCGCTTACTGGACGGCTTGAATTTTTCCAGCCCATTTTTTATCTGTTTTTTTGTTAATCCTAGTATCTTAGCTACAGCAATCGCAGCCAGCGCATTGTAAATGTTATGTTTTCCCGGAACCGGCAGCTTAATCCCTTTCAAATTCTTTAAAGACACATCCGCCTTCCTATTTATTCTAAATGTTATTATACGTAACCTGTGACTCGTAACCCGTAACCCGTAGGTTTTGAGGAAATTGAAATATTCATCGTCTGCATTAAGTACGGCATATTTAGCGCCTTGAAGTATTTCTGCCTTGGCTTTGGCGATATTCTTTTGGGTTTTGAGCTGCAGCAGATGTGCTTCGCCGATGTTTGTTACTATTGCAATGGTTGGATGTGCGATGTTTACCAGCTCTGCGATTTCTCCGTGGCCCTGCATGGCCATCTCGATTACCGCAGCCTTATGCTTTTTGTTTAGCTTTAAGAGAGTCAACGGTACGCCGATCTCGTTATTAAAATTCTCTTCATTTTTGAGGGTAGGGTACGCTTCCGATAGGATTGATGCGAGCATATCTTTTGTAGTTGTTTTCCCTGAACTTCCGGTGATGCCGATGACTGGAATCTTAAACCTGTTCCGATGATACTTCGCTAACTGCTGCAGCGCCTTTAATGTGTATTTTACTTTGATGATTTGAACTTTTGAATTTTGAATTTGTTTAGAGTTTAGGATTTCGGATTTAGAAATTATTGCTCCTGCTGCTCCTTTTTTAATCGCCTCAGCCACAAACCCATGTCCATCAAACTTTTCTCCCACTAGTGCTATGAACAAATCCCCAGGCCGAATCGTCCTCGTATCTGTAGATATCCCTTTGAATACTGGTGTACTGGTGCACTGGTGAACTGGTGTCCCTTTAGTTGCCTTTAGTATTTCTTCTAACGTAAACATACCAGGATTATAACATGCCCTATGCAGGAAGTTTCCGGGGAAGCTGCAGAAAATCTTATTGGATCTTGAAATCCCCGCAAACTTCTTGCGATAAATTTATGGTTACAAGCTTTTTAATTTGTTTGGACAAAAAGGGATTTTAATAATGGAATTTTATCTTAGTCCATCTGATCCAACTGTAAGAAGATTGTTTAAAGGGCTTGAAAGGGTACTTGCAAAGCCAAGGATCCCTATTGCCGAGCGTGCTGCCAAGGTGAAAGCGGAACAAAAAATCCAGCCGGAAGACGCAGCTATCTTTCATCGGCAGAGCACTTTTGTGATTGGTTCAAACCAGTTCTTGGCCTACGGAGGCGCAGGGATTTCCGGAGAAGTCTTTGGGCATTTTATCGCTGATTTTGGTTCTCTTTTTGAACAAGCCCATTTTTCTGTTTTTGTTAATCGTGAAGGCAATAACCAAATGATCTCCATGTTAGTAAGTGCAGTGCCAAGAAAAAAAGGAGATCCGTTCCTCCCTTTAACTGGTCTTCCGCAGCATCCTATTTTAGCCCTAACTTTAGCTATAACAGAAGACAAAATAGTCCTTCACAGGATTAAATCACATAGGAAGGGGGGAGGAGGCAAAGCTTTAGCTACACTATTTAATTTTGCAGGTGAAACGGGCAAGCCCAAAATTATCTATTCTGTTTTTCCCTGCTATAATGGCGCACGAAGATTTTATTATCACATTGATTTTGGCCGGCCAATTGACAAGAAATGGCGCAAGTGGGAGGTCGACGTTCCCTTGGCAGCCTAACTAAATTTTTGGCACTTTCTTCAACGCCTCTTTAACTTTTTCTGCCGGGTATTCGTAATCTTCCAGTTTGCCGGACAAATAAGAATCGTATGCCGACAAGTCAAAATGGCCGTGGCCGCTTAGATTGAAAATAATTACTTCTCCCTCTTTTGCATGCTTGGCTTCTTCTATGGCAGCGTGGATTGCATGCGAACTTTCCGGTGCAGGCAGGATCCCTTCTGTTTTTGCAAATAATATTGCAGAAGCAAAACAAGCATTCTGGTGATACGCGCGTGCTTCCACAAATTTATCTTTTACCAGATTGCTGACCAGCGGCGCCATTCCGTGGTAACGCAATCCGCCTGCGTGGATTCCAGGAGGCATGAAGTCATGGCCTAAAGTGTACATTAATACCAGCGGAGTCATTCCTGCACTATCTCCAAAATCGTATTCAAAAAGCCCTTTGGTAAGAGTGGGGCAGGACATTGGTTCTACTGCAATGAACCTGGTATTGGATTTTCCTTTAAGCTTGTCTTTAAGGAAAGGGAAAGCGAGGCCGGCAAAGTTGCTTCCTCCTCCTACGCAGCCAATGACCACATCCGGAGTTTTTTCTCCGATCGATTTTAACTGTTCAATTGCTTCCAAGCCGATTATGGTTTGGTGTAGCAATACGTGGTTTAATACAGACCCCAAAGAATATTTGGTGTCTTCTCTTCCTACGGCATCTTCTACTGCTTCGGAAATTGCCATTCCAAGGCTCCCGTTACTTTTTGGATCTTGGGCTAGTACTGCTTTCCCATATTTAGTTTTGTTGCTTGGAGAAGCATCAATATTTCCACCCCAGGCTTGCATTAGAAACTTTCGATATGGTTTTTGGTCGTAGCTTACTCTTACCATATATAGTAGCTTACTCTTACCATATATATTTGGCATTCCATTTTAAAAAGTGCGCAGGCAAAAGCAAGTGCAGATCCCCATTGCCCAGCCCCGGTTTCTGTGGCAATCCTTTTTACCCCTTCTTGTTTGTTGTAATAAACCTGTGCTACAGAAGTATTGGGCTTGTGTGAACCAGCAGGAGAGACACTCTCATTTTTGTAATAGATCCTGGCTTTGGTTCCAATTGCTTTTTCCAGGCTTAAGGCACGGACTAGCGGGGTGGGCCTCCAAAGTTTTAAGATTTGCAATACTTCGTCCGGGATTTCAATCCATGGATCCGGACACATTTCTTGTTGGATTAAAGCCATTGGGAAAAGAGGGGCAAGGTCTGCAGGTCCCAAAGGCTGGTGTGTAGCTGGGTGGAGTGGTGGAGACAAAGGTGTTTTTAAGTCAGAAGCAATGTTGTACCATTTTTGCGGAATATCCTTTTCGCTGAGCAGTATCTTTCTATCAGTCATATTTGCAGCCTCCTATCAAAAAGTGGCTCTATTTTAGCAGAGAGGATGGAGAGGCTCAACCGATGTTTTTAGACGATTTCTTTGCCAGTTGACGTTAAAACCACTTTGCCGTGCTTGACACCGCGGGTAGAGATCAGCTTTTCTCCCAATTCCTGCACCTTTTTTGCGGTCCCTTTTACTACAATTACCTCTAAACAATTATGATGGTCAAGATGAATATGGGTGCTTGCGACGATTTGTTTATGGTGGTCGTGTTCAATGTCATTTAGTTTGTCTGCGAGTTCTCTGGTGTGATGATCAAAAACAATAGAGATGACACCTACTACTTCTTTATCTTCTTCAATCGATTGCTCCACAATATTATCGCGGATCAAATCCCTGATTGCTTCGGACCTGCTGGGATAGCCTTTTTTGGCAATGATCCGGTCAAACTTTTCGATTAAGTCTTTTGGTATGGAGACCCCGAATCTTTCTGTGTTTGTCATATTAAACCATCACAATCTTTGCGGGAGGGAAGCCGTTAAAAGCAGGGACTGCACTTGCAGAAGAATATGCGCCAATGTTTTTAACGTAAACCACATCGCCTACATACATTTCTGGGATCTCTTCGTTTACTGATAGCGTATCAAACGAATCACAAGTGGGGCCAGCCAAAGTGCTTAAGAATTTTTGTCCTCTTCTTAAGGTCTTAAATTCATATTTACAATGATCAAATACCATCCCCGAGAAATCAGCATACAGACCATCATTGAGATAGTAATAGTTTTTATTGTTACGGAACGCCCTGCCGATTACTTGTGTAACCAATATTCCCGCTGGACCAGAAAAAAACCTTCCGGGTTCTGCAATAAACTGGACTTTGCGCGTATCAAACAAGGTATGCATCTGTTTTCTGATCTGCTGTGCCATTCTTTCAAAGTTGATGCCGATTTCGTTGTCAAAATGGGGGATAGGGAACCCTCCGCCAAGATCTACCATTTTTAAGGGGAGGTCGTTTTCTTCCGCTTCATTGAAAATTGATGCGGTCAGTTCTAAGGCTTGCAGATAATTTTCCACATTTGCGGATTGGGAGCCAACATGAAAGCTGACCCCTTTGGGAACCAGGCCGAGCGCCTTTGCTTTTCTAAGTAAAAGATATGCTTGTTCAGGATCAGCCCCAAATTTTAATGAGAGTTCTACTTGGCTTCCTTTGTTTGCAACCTTGATCCTGACCAGCACGTGCGCTTTTGGATAATGCTTGGCAATTTTATAAAGCTCAGGTTCATTATCAAAAGTCATAAGTCTGACTCTCCGTCTTTTTGCAAACTCCAGGTCTTCCGGAGATTTGATGGTGTGGGCAAAAATTACCCGGTTTGGGGAGGCCCCAAGTTTAAGTACTTTTTGCATCTCGACACCGCTTGCAACATCAAAAGATGATCCAAGCTCCACAAAGGTTTTAATGATTTCCGGATGCGGGTGGGATTTAATGGCATAAAACGGGGTAACTTCCGGTAATGCCTTGGTAAAACGCTCATACTGCTTTTCCAGCATACTTCTCCGGATAATCATAAACGGAGTAGCGTGTTTTTTCATGAGCGTACGGATAAGGGCTTCTATATTTGTGGTTTCTAGTTTAGCCTTTTCTTGTTTTTCGCCGTTTGGCATTTTTATTGTAAACCCTCATCCTTTCAGAGTGGTCAACCAGGAAGTTTATGAATTGCCAGGCATCTTCTTTTTTGGGTTCCGGCATATCAAATTTTGTAAATTTGAGGTTCATGTTTTTAAGAGGAGTCCAGTCTACCGGCTGCGATACAAACGGTTTTATGTAAGGGAGCGCAACTTTTAAGATTGCTTCGTGGTCAAGGTCGTCCGGAAGCAAGAACCCGCGTTTTGGGTTTTTGATCATCCAGATCGAAGCAGACACGCAGGAGATTGCAACTTGCAGGGTGGTTGCCTGCTGATGTGGGACGAGCTTTCTGGCAGTATGAATATCTAGTAAGCTTCCACACCACCAGGAATTAAAGTCGTGTCCCATAAGAAGAACTCCAAGCTCGTCTCTGCCGTCAATAATCTCGTCGCTCATAATGCGCATTTTTTCCTGCATGTGGAACTGTCTCATTTCCAATTCATGCAAAGAATTAATGGCAACGTCTGAAGGGCAATATGCGTAGTGAACAGTTGGACGATAAATTGCTTTACCTTTTTCCCAAACCGTTAATCTATCGGAGATGCTAAACGCTTCACCGTGGCGGATGACCATTCCCGTGATTTCTCCGCAAGGGACCCAGGAGCGTACCCAGGTTTTCATTCCTAAAGAACGTAGGCAGATTTGGTTCTTAGGTCCAGTCTTATGCTGGAATGCATTTTGAGGTAAATACTTTTCGTGGGTTCCCCAACCAAGCTCTGCAGGAGCAACCCCTTCTTCGTAAAAACCTTCGATGCTCCAGGTGTTTACAAATTCGTTTACTTGTTTTGGCTGGTTTGTGATCTGGGTGTCTCTTTCAGAGATGTGGATTACTTTTACGCCTGTCAGCATTGCTAATCTTGCGAAGTCTTTTTTCTCTAGCGCTGTTTCCAGTTTTTTCTTTCTCTTGTCGTTTGGTTTTTCTTTTAAGATCTTGTTTGCAATGTCGATCAACGCATGTTTGGTGAAGTGGGAGACTAGTCCCGGGTTTGCACCGTGGTCTACAATTGAGGTGGCCCCGTTGTTATCCCCCCATTTTTTTAGCATTTCACGCAGAACCATGTGTCTGTTGTAGAGGGTATATTTAGTAGGATCGTTTCTTTCCTCATCTCTGTAAGGATCCCAGTCTTCTACAGAAGTGTTTACATAGAGCACATTATTTGCGCGGCACCACTCCAGCATTGCCTTGCCTTCAATGTTCCACGCCAGATCTATAATTAAATCTCCGGAGCCAACGTATTCTTTTAATTTTGTGGTGTAATTTTCTTTGGTTATTCTATCTATAACGTATTTTGCGCCCTGATCTAAAGAGGATTGCACTCTTGCACGGTTATCCACGAAATCCATGATCGTGACATTTTGAGGAGGGAGATCGATCAATTCTAAAACCAGAGGGATGGCGCACTGGGAAACGGACCCGCAGCCAATGATCAAAATCTTACCGTCGAACTTTACCTGCTTTGCCATTCTATAACAATCCCCCTTTTTCTTTTTCATTGTAACAAAAATAGGAATAATTTCAAAGTAAATAATGAAATTTTCCGGATTATTGCACGAAAACTTAAGGTAGGAGGGAAAAATGGCCTCTTTGATTGGTTTAACCAAACCGTTTCTGGAAGCGGTTTATAAAAAAGAGAATGGGGATCCTTTGAAGTGGAGATATAAATGCGCTTTTAAGATCCTGCATGTTTTGGGCTTGAACGACAACGAGATCAAGCGGATGTTTGGCGTGCTACATGCTTTTGCTATTAGCAACCTAAGGCCGTGGGAAAAAGTGAGGGGGCTGGCGCGAGAATTTATTAGAGCACAGGAAACTTTGGTTGAAATGGAAAAGATCCAAGTGGCAATGGATTATATTCAAAGACGCATTGGGAAGCGCAAGCCGGAGATTGTTTTAACTTTAGGATCTGGCTTAGGCGGCTTGGCAGATCAAATCGAAGATGCAGTAATCATCCCTTACGATGAAATTCCTTGTTTTCCAAGAGTGCATGATCACGTAAAAGGACATAAAGGAAACCTAGTAGTAGGAACATTAGAGGGAAAAACAGTAGCAGCCATGCAAGGAAGATTCCATTTGTTCCAAGGAGTTACTGCAATGGAGGCAGTGAGGCCGCTAAGAACATTGGCGGTCCTAGGTGCAACCCAGTTTTTTGTTACCAACGCTGCAGGCGCAATCAAGCCGGAGAAGTTTAAAGTGGGAGATTTAATGTTGATCAGTGATTCTTATAATATGACCGGCCAGAATCCTTTGGTAGGACCGAATTTGTCTCTTGGGACGCGTTTCCCAGCTATGAGCAAAGCATTTTCTCCTGGATTGCATATGGAAATTAAGCTCCTGGCTGCTAAGGAATTACGGATTGATTTACAAGAAGGGACCTATGTTCAGGTTCTTGGTCCCAACTATGAATGGGACATGGAAGTAGAAGATATGAAAAGAAGAGGCATAATTGATGCAGTAGGGATGTCTACTGCAATTGAAGTATTAGCTGCCATACATGCTGGAATGCAGGTTATAGGCGTAACCTTGATTACCAATGTTGCGGCTGGGCTTTCTGATGTTACCCCAGAACACGGAGAAGTGGAAGATGTAGCAATAAAAAACGCTCCTAGATTTCAGTCCTTAATGAGGCTCTTGGTTTGTCGTGCGCATGAATTAAAATCCGGCATAATCTCAATGGCTTAATAAGGAGTAAATATAAATGTCCAATATAACCATTAATCCGTATTGTTCCTCTAAATGGGGAGGGAATATTTGGGAAATTACAGATGAAGAAGCAGGCCTTAAAGCTACGGTTACAGAAACCGGTGGCAGGCTGATTAGCCTGGAAGTAGATGGACAAGAACTGGTTTATTCTAAAGCGGAACTTTTTTCTAAAATACCGGATGTTCTGCAATTGGATAGAAAAGATGTTAAGTGGGATCAAATTCTTTTGGGTGGAGAAAAAACCTGGATTGCACCGCAGGATTTGTTTGGAGGTAAGGTCCCATTCCTGATTCCAGACTTGGGACATTATACGATTGAGCCGATTGCGGATGGGCTTAAGTTGACCAGTGAGGTTTGTCCGGAAACTGGGTTGCAAGTTGTCAGACAAATCTGTTTTGGGACAGATGGCCCTGGGACATTTCGGATTACTGCACAACTGGTTAATCATTCTGAGCAAAATAAATTGGTTGCTCCATGGAGCGTTTTTCAGCTCCTTGCTCCGGCAAATGTAACAGTTGGTCCGTTGCTTAAAGGACCGGAAGAATTTGAAGGCTACACCATTCCTTCAGGAGTCTTTATAGATTCTACCAGACAAGGATATTACGAGATGGTTTTAGGGGCAACTGGCCAGAGTTTTAAGGTAGGGTTTTATTTTAGCGGAGAACAAGGTGGTTTTAACGTTTCATTCCCATCGGGGCATATGCTGATGGAGTCTTTTGCTGTGCCGAAAGGGGCATATCCGCATAAAGGCAGAGCAGAGCTTTATTTTGGGACAGGTTATTTTGAAACCGAGGTTTTGGGCCCGCTGGAAATCGTGAAACAAGGGAAAGCTACTCAGCCACTGGTAGTTGATTATAGGATGCTTTGATTGACTGGGGAAAAGAAAAACCTCAAAAAACTTTTTTAATAAATGAAATATTTCGGTTCTGCCCTCGATAATAAGCCATGACTGAAACAACAAGAGCAGTAGCATATGATGGTTGGAGTGTCAGATACCGCAATGTAAAGGCTTTTAGCGAAATTCCAAGGGTTGTAACCCTGTGTGGATTTGCTTCAATGAGGGATATTGCCCTAAAGCTTTTGCCAAAAAATCCTGCCGAGGGAACGATTTTAGGTTTGTTAGCTAAACTGCCCTTGCTTGGGATATCGGCAACTTCTCTTGATGTTAAACTATTGCGTAGGGCACTTAGGCAGGGACTGCTCCCAGAGATCTTGCTAAGAAACGAGGAACAAAGAAACTCGGATTCTATGGCCCAAGCAATTATAGGAAGGCTTACTGACCGCAGGCAATTAACTCAAACTCCGGAATTTAGGAAACTTGCAGGGGAAGTCCGGGCAAACAAGTTTTCTGGATTTTTGTTATTGCTTCAGCCAGGCTTGGAACAAAGAGCAACGAGAGATAGGCCTTCTATGGGAGGGGCTTCGAGGGAGCTTCTCGATTTTTCCGTAAACGGATGCCCAAGTTTTGGCATCAATAATTTGGTAGCTGCGTTTTCCGATTTAATCCGTGCCGCTTTTCCGAACCAAGAGAAAACGTTGAGCGAAAGGCTTTCGGATCCTGATAAAATGATCCGATGCGGTGCGTTTGCAATTTGCGAACTGGAACACTTTTTGTGGGCCGTTTTTCCTCGAGGGATGAATAAGTCTCTTGGTATGGAATTTGTAGGGAAATTGGTGGCCAATTTGACGCTGCCCAGGGAAAAGCAGTTTTGGTTGATGGATGCGGTTTTGCGCATGGAATTGACATTAACTTTTAATGCGATAAACCAGGCAACCAATCCCACTACCATTGCTCGCGAAAAGCAAAAGGCTCAAACAGATTACGAACTAGAAAAAATTGGTCTTGCAAGAGGATTTGGAGCTTCTGAAAATGAAATATTTGATCAAGTGATAAATCCTGTGATGGCTCTTCGCGACGGATTGATGGTCGCATTCTTTGGCGATGAAAGTCCCGGAACTCCCGATGCGTGAAACTGGGGGACAGGGATTCGAACCCCGATTCTCGCCTCCAAAGGGCGGTGTCCTACCATTAGACGATCCCCCAATAAACAACTAAAAAATGATACCATAATTTCCCATTAAAAGCCCAAAATTTTTAGCCTGTTTACCTGCAATTCCGGCTTAAAAGTGACGATATATATCAAGAGGGTTAAAAATGTTATCTGCAAACTTAACCGTTCCTTCTCAAGTAGAAGGAAGACCACTTAGAACCAGGGCTGCTAACTGGATGATTGTGCATGTGGTCAATCAATTACCTGGGCTTAACTATTTGGCTAGGGGTCCATTCCTTTCTAACCTCCAGGCTGTTTACAATGCACTCCCTCTTTCTGCCCGTAAAGTTTTTGTTGATGTTATTCAAAAACCAGAAACCGGGGTACTACAGGTTAAAGCCCACCCTGAACTTTTTGATCAAGTAGGCAATCTAGTGGATTTTACCTGGGTTAAAGAAAGGAATGTTTGTAAAGCAATTACACTTGAAACCTTGGAAGCCATTGTAGGGCAGTTTAAAGAAGTAGAAGGATATCGTTTGGCAATTAAGATCTCTAAAAGAGGAAAAACAGAGGAAGTAAGTTTGGAAGTTAAAGCACCTGCTCCAGCAGTGACTACGTCCCCAGCAGCGCGTCCGGAACCATCGGGATTAATGATTTTAAATCTTAGCTGGGAAGAGCTTAGAACAGATCAGGGGCAGAGAGAGCTTTTAAAGCAGGTATTTTTAAGAGCTAAAAAGCCTTTGCAAAAAGCGGAAGCTATTGGCAATGCCTTTGCTCTTATGCAGAGCGCAAATATAAAGGTCCCCGACAGCAAAAAAGGGAGACTGGCCAGAGAATTTAAGGAATCTTTGTACGCGATTCTTAATCAGTTTATTACTTCAGGGGAAATGGTTCGCACTTTTGACGGCAGGTATTTTTGGAGAGGCCAATTATCGGAAATGCTTATGAGCGGCAGGGTAAAAGAGTTATATGTGGATAACGAAAACAGGGAATACATCAGTGCTGTGGCGCTTAGTGATTTTGAACTGGTTAATATTCGGGTAGGGGACAATATTTATTTGGCCCGGGCTACCAACGTAGCATTGCTTGAACAAAAAGGTGAGGTAAGATTAGTTTGTGATGTGGAAGGTGGACAAGCAGTTTCTTGTTGTTACGATGTGCAGACAACTACAGACCTTTTAGCCAAAGGGGAGGTGGTTTTGGGCCGGGCTGGGGATGGCAAGGAAGTGTATGTGGCGCGCCGGGCGCTTCCCAAATACTGGAAACATGTTTATAACTATCAGGCATCTTTTATTATAAAAGCCAGAGCAGCTTATCCTAAAACAAAACAGGAGGAGCTAGAAAGATTGGCAGTGGCTTTGGACAAGGCTTTTAGTTTTGCTATGCGTTTTGTAGGGCCAGAGGCATTTTCCCTTTTGGAGCGGTCTTTAAAAGTAGCAACCATAGGTGGGACAGACGAAGAAATACTGGCTTCTCTGCTGGCGCTGGCGCCGCGGGACAAGCTTTTGGAATTTCTTCCTTCCCTGGCCAAGGTTTTTCCGGAAAAATATGCCCTTTTGCCAAAGATTCTGGAATCCTTTTATGTTTTGCGGCAGATGGGTTTTGCGGTTGAAAGGAATCCGGCTACTTACCTGCAATGGTATACCCAGTTTTTCTTGTCTTATACCAATGGTTTGCCGGTATTAAAACTTCTGATGGCAGATGTTTTGCAGAGGCTGGAATCAGGAGTGGCCTATGATGCAAGCAAGATTAAACAGATTTATCTGCAGCTTTTGGACAAGACCGTAGAGATAAAAGCTGCAGCAGCATTAAAGAATGCTTTATTAAGAAGGGAAAACCCTGCTGCTTTGGCAATGGTGCGCAGCGGGATGTCGGAGCTTTATGCCCTTCCCTTTGAGGAATTGGGAGCAATGCTTGGCGTTATAGCTCTTTATGTTGAAAGTGATTTGCGTATTCAGTTGGTGGGGGGGACATTTGGCAGGGAATTTAGTGAAATGGATTTTTTTGTGATTTCCCGAGTGAAAACAGAAGCTAGCGTATATGAGAAAGTCTTTGTGCGAAGGGAATATGCCAGCATAGAGGAGCTGTGGGATATTTTTGGCATGCAAATTGTGACCCCTTCTGCGGTTTTGGCAGGCAGAATGGCAGTTTATCTTGCCGGCAAATACGGCGTGGAGACTGGCGAAGATAAAAAAGCCAGGACCCCTGATCCGCTGCCTCCTGCAAAATGTACTCTGGAAAGCCTTTTGCGGGTGGGGGAAGTTAGAGGGCCTTTGGGACAGGGGATAGAATTTTATAAAATCCAATCCCTGTTTGTTGCTCAAGGTATACCACCGGCCAGATTGGAAATCCAAGTGCACGAAGAGCAGATGTTTTGGCGCTACAAGAAGGGAATAGCCAGTACAGCGGTTTATGACCTGCAGAAAACTGTTACAGGCCTTGAATTTGAACCCGAACGTTTAATCGATCCTAAATTGCCTTTTGAAGAGCAAATCAGGCAAATGACCGGAGACATGCGGCTGGTACCTTGTGTTGTGGCAGGGGTAAATGTGCGGCATACAGATCTGGTGCGTGTTATAGAAGGAGAAAAAGCAGTAGCAGCAAGAGGGGTGTTGCCTGGGACCAAGGTGGCGGAGCTAGCAGTGGACCCAAGGTTTGCTTTGGGCGGCAAGGTAGTGGGAGTGGAGGTTTATCGTTACGGGGTTGACAATAATTGGGAACTTAAGCTGGTGCCAGCTTTGACTGATCGACAGGAGAAAAAAGTCGGCAGGGCCGTGGATGCAAAGGCTGATCTTGATTATGAGGTCCAACCTGGGGATGTGGTGTTTTTTGAGACGCTAGAACTGTCTCCGTCACAGGTTCGAAACTTTAATGTTAGGATGGCAGAGTGTGCTTTAAATGCTTATGCAAAACTGCAATATACTAAAGCCATCCTTCCTCAGAAGGAATTTGTACAAGCGGTAGCAGATGGACGCAGAATGATGCTGCCGTATTTGGCAGGTCCCAGACAGTGCGTAAGAACATTGGAAGGCATTTTTGCCAAATTAAAGTTTGTTAATCTGGAGGATTTTCTGGCTGCTATTGCTCTGGGTTTTCTAAATATGAAAGAAGTAGAGGCGGAAATTAAGAAACATAGCATTGGCTTTAAACTTGAAGAAGAGCCTGGGGGAGTTAAGACCTTGAGCGTTTTTTCTACGGATGTCTTTGGTTTAAATAAATATCTCTTTGATCATGTTATTGGAACTTCCAGTAGACTGGTAGGCGGGATGTCCTTAACTTATGTGGGGGAGGGAGAAGTCAGGGCAGAATTGGTTTTTTCTTTAAGGGGCAGGGTGGTGCTGGAGGAAGATGCCTATGATCGTTTGAATACTTTTCTCCATCGGCAAACAGATGTAAGGGCCTATGATGCAGGAACCCAGCTTTATACCCTTAACCTTAAGAAACAGGGGGAAGATTGGGATGGCTTTAGGAGGCTGATTGCTTTTCTTGAAGCAAACCAGATCAATATTCTTGAATATGATCTATCAGAAAAATCTGCCGGAGGTTATATTAAGATGGAAGTTCCGTCGGTACTAGGAGGACAGGGCCTATTGGTTTTACTGGCTAAAGGGTTTGAAGTGGCTGAAGAAACAGTCGCGGTATAAAATGGGAGCCCTTAATTTTGGGCTTGTTTTGCAATTACCCTAAAAAGTTTTTTTTCTGCTTCGTCAAAAATAATTTTCCTGCGTTCTGCGCAAATCCTGGCTACTTCAAAGGCTTTTTCTATGGTGTATTCTTCATCTTTTCCCCAGCTGAATGGGGGAATATATTTAGGAGTAGGGGAAAGGTCAAAGATATTTGAAACTACATCTATGACAGATCCTGTGTTAATCATGGTCCCAATCGCGGTTTTTACGTGATCGCCGATCAAGCATCCCAAAAACTGTTCTCCGCTTTCAATTATTTTTCCTTTGTTCCAGATTTTTACTCCGCTGTAAGTATTTTTAAGATTGCTGTTTGTGGTCCCGGCTCCCAAATTTACCCACTCTGCCAAATACGCGTGCCCTAAAAACCCATAATGTGCTTTGTTGCTGTAACCTAGAATAATAGAGACAGAAACTTCCCCCCCGATCTTACAATGTGGCCCAATAGAAGTCCCGCTTCTAATTTGCGCAGAAAGGATATGCGTCTCTTCCCCAATATATGCGGGGCCCTCAATTAAAGAGAGGGGCTTAATCAATGCATTTTTGCTAATATAAATTGGACCTTTTCTGGCATCCAGCACGCAAAGCGCTTCTACTTCTGCTCCCTCATCAATAAACACCTTTTCTTTGTTGTAAATAACGACAGAAGGATGGATTTTGCCTTTAATGGAGGGTTTTCTTAAGATCCTTTTAAAGTCTTTTTGGATCTCATCACTATTTAGTTTGATGAGTTCCCAGGGAAAGTTAAGGAGGGTTACGGAGACCTCTTTCTTTTCAATATTATCCTTAATTTCATCAAATAGGTTACAGAAGGTTACCTCTGCCAATTTTTGCCGCACCAGGTCCAAGTTCCCTTTGGAAACCCGGGCTGCCACGATCTCCCCATGCGCATCTATATATAATGTATCTTTACCGCTCAAAGGGATGAGCTTCGGCAGTTCCGCTCCCGCAAGTATCCTGCCATTGATGAATAGGGCTTGGCTTGTTCCGCTTAAGCTGTTTATTAGAATAGTTTTATGTTTTTTCTTTAAAGTAGGAACCAGATAACTGCGTACATGCAGAGAAGCTTTCTCCCCATAAGAATCTTCAATTTTCCTTAATAATGTGTTAATGCCTGAAAGGAGCTCGCAAACTGGACGGAACCTAGTTAAGGGGTAAAAATTTTCATAAGCCTGGTCTTCAAAAACCACCAGTTTTGTCATGCTATTTATCCTTTTTTCTTTGGTAGCCAGGATCTTCAAAGGAATAGATAAAGTTTTCCGGAAGATCGTATCTTCCTTCAAGTATGGCTACCACATCTTCAATAAAAACAGTCTCTTCGTCGGTAGGGATTACAATGACGTTGATTCTGGAGTCTTCTGTGGAAATGATGGTTTCCTTGTCCCTGCCAACCGCATTTTTGTTTTTTTCTTTATCAAACTTAATCCCTAAAATTTCCAAGTCTTCCAGAACCTTTTCCCGGAGTTTCCAGTTTAATTCCCCTGCGCCTGCAGTAAATACAATTGCATCCACCTTGCCCAAAGCCGCACAGTAGTTTCCAATATATTTTTTAAGACGATAGGTTTCAATGTCAAAAGCTAAAGCTGCTCTTTCATCTCCTGCATCCATAGCTTTTTCAATATCTCTGCGGTCCATGTATTTGCCGGTGATCCCAAGCAACCCGCTTTTTTTGTTCAGGATCGAATCGATTTCCTCAACATAAAACCCCTCTTTTTCGATCATAAATAAAATAATGGCAGGATCAATGTCTCCGCTTCTGGTTCCCATGACCGCACCTTCAAGAGGGGTAAGCCCCATGCTGGTATCTATGGATTTGCCGTTTTTAATGGCAGCAATGCTAACGCCGTTGCCAATGTGCATGGTGATGGCATTTAATTCGGACGGCTTTTTACCTAATATCACGGCTGCTCTTCGGGATACGTAGAGATGGGAAGTGCCGTGGAATCCGTAGCGTCTTACCCCATACATTTTGTACCATTCATAAGGTACTGGATAAATATAAGAGTGGGGGGGCATGGTTTGGTGGAAGGCAGTATCAAACACTGCAATATGCGGTGCAGTAGGCAGCACAGCTTGTGCGGCTTCTATACCGGAAATATTGGGCGGGTTGTGAAGCGGTGCCAGGTCCTTAACCTCTTTAATCGCTTCCAATACTTCGGAATTGATCCTTACCGAACTCTTGAATTTTTCGCCGCCATGCACTACGCGGTGTCCCACTGCCGCGATTTCATCTAAACTTTTGAGTACCCCTACTTCTTCGTTCACTAGTATTTTTAGGATCAGATTTAAAGCTTCGCCATGGGTTTTACATTCTTGTTCGAGCTTGTAGCAGGGTTTCCCGCTGCGTTCGTGTTCAATAAAGCCGCCAACAATGCCTACTCTTTCTACGGATCCCTTGCAAAGTGTTTCTTTCTTTTTCCAGTGGTATAATTTGTATTTTACAGAGGAACTTCCGCAATTAAGTGCCAGGATAATCATTAATTTTCCTCTCTTTCAAAATTAAGCCCGGAAGATGTAATCAGGTTGCCGTCTGCTTTAACGATTAAGACTTTAACCCCGTTTAAAGAGCCGGCAAAGCGGAATCCTTCCCAAGGGCCCATAACAAATATAGCAGTAGAATATAAATCTGCAAGGGTTGCGTTGTTGCTTATTACAGTCACACTTTGGCATCCATTGGCTGGATATCCGCTTCTGGGGTCAATTAGGTGTGAAAAATACTTATTATTGATGGTGTATCCTTGTGCGTAATCCCCGCTGGTAGAAAGCGATTGCCCGCTTTCTAAAATAATTGTTCCCAGTAATTTATAGGGGTTTCTGGGATGCTTTACTCCGATTTTCCACGGTTTCCCGTCCGGTTTTTTGCCTACGACTCCAATTGATGAGCCCATGCTGATTAGTGCTCCTGCCGCACCTTTTTGTTTTAAGAGGTCCATGGCTTTTTGTACTGCAAATCCTTTGGCAATCCCGCCTAAATTTATAGCAGTTCCTTCTTTAGTGAGCTTAACTAGACGATTTTTTTGGCTAAGAGAAAGAAAATGGTCTGAAACCATTTTTTTTGCAGATTGGATTTGGGTAGGGGTTGGCAGGGTCCCGGTTTCTTTTGCTTTTTTCCAGAGATCAATCAGTGGTTCCGTGGTTACATCAAAGGCCCCTTTGGTTTGAATTGAACCTGCTTGGGCCATTTTTAATAGTTCAAACAGGTCCGGGCTGGCAGTAACTCCGGCTTTGCCTGACAGGGAGTTGATTGCTCCAATATCCGTTTGATGATCAAACCAATTGAACTGGCTTGAAAGGTCCTCAATCAGGGCCTTGGCTGCATTTGTTTTTTCTTCTGCTCCTGGGCCATAAACAGTGATTTCTAAAGTGGTGTGCATGGCAGAGGTTTTGATGTGTACTACCTGGTTGTGCCTAAAATAAAGGAAGACAAAAAGCGCAATAAGTAATAAAAAAATAATCCAGATTCGCTTGTTTTTCATGGGTAAAATTTTCCGTACCTTCTTGCGTCCCGCCGCAGTTTTTCTTATGGTATCTTGCGATAATTATTAGTGCGGGGTAAACCGAGGCATGATATAATATCCCAGCTTTAAAAGCAAACACTTTATGGGGAAAGTAAAAGGATTAAAAAGTAAAGATTTATTAGGATTAAAAGATTTAAGTATTGAAGAGATGCAGTTGATTTTTGATACTGCAGATTCGATGAAGGAGATCTTTTTTAGGCCAGTTCCCAAAGTCCCGGCACTTCTTGGGAAATCGGTTTTAACCCTTTTTTATGAACCAAGCACCCGCACCCGCACCTCTTTTGAGGTAGCAGCAAAAATGCTTTCCGCCTCAACTTCCAGTATTACCACTTCCACCAGCAGCGTTAAAAAAGGAGAGAGCTTGATTGATACTGCAAAAAATGTGGAAGTAATGGGAATGGATGCGATTATTATCCGTCATAGTTATTCCGGTGCTCCTCATCTCATTGCAAAGAACGTAAAAGCTTCGGTTATCAATGCAGGAGACG
>JAPLLA010000011.1 GCA_026387795.1 Candidatus Saganbacteria bacterium
AGCGGAGGGAAGACAAAATGGTAATAGCAGGATGTACTCCTGTTGGTTTAGGTCACAGTTATGACGACAGCTATGACAATGTGGAACCCGCAGAGGTAAAAGATGCGGTTGTTACCCAGGACGCAACACCTTGGCTTACGGATATAATCTGCAGCCAGGATTTATTTGCTTCTTTTTGCAAAAAACCTGCTTATGTAGGAATTGTCAGCCCTGAAGACGGGACCACGGTAAACACCCCTTTTGTCCCTGTTTCAGTACAAACCCAGGGTCTATTTATTAAAGAATTGGAGACCTATCCAATTTATTTCAGGGTTAATGGCAACGACATAGCAAAAAGTGAAAAATGCCTTCCTTCCGGAGCAATTGCAGATATCCCGCTTCAAATAGGAGCGAATGAAATCGAAGCACAATATCCTCTCTATGCAGATAACTTTTTAAACTTTGCGGGAATGACCGAAGAAACAATTACTGTCTACTACGACCCGAGTTTTTCCTATGCCAACAAAGGGATTATTTACCAGGTCACCTCTCCGGAAGATTCCAAAAAGATCGGGATAGTCATGATCGATCCGATTAGCGGCAAAACCATCGGAAAGTTTTTTCCGGAGGTCCCCAAATTGGAATCCTTTTCAATTTTTGACGAAGATTGCCTCTTGATTTCTTCGGATTCCAAAAACCTATATTATATAAGGAGGGGTGGCGGTGCGCTTATTTCCACAGATACCAATAAAACCATCGCAACTTTTTCTATCCCGGAAAAAACCGCACCAGAAGATTGCGCTTTGTCTCCGGATGGAAAAAAACTTTATATTACCGCACATTCGGAACCGGATTTTGAACACGACGATATAGAAGCACTGGGACCGGAACTTTTGGTAGTTGATCTGGAAAGCCAAACAGTAGAACAAAGTATTCCCTTGAATGCTCCTTGGTACATGGGAACAGCTATTGATGTTCATCCTTTAAACGGAAACCTTTATATTGCCGTAGAAGACCAGGTTTCTGTAATTGAACCGGAAACCTTGGAACAATTGGATGCTTTTTTGATCAGCAGTTGGAGCCACCCCGGACCAATCAAGATTAGCCCGGACGGGGTATGGGGAATTGCAGCAGGAAGCACAGACGACGGATCGGATATCACAGTTTTTAATGCCGAAAAAAACGGGGTGATTGGATATTTTCATTTCCCTGCCGCTACTTCTGTCAGGATCAATGGAATCGCTTTTTCTCCTGCCAGCAACCCTGCTTTTTTGGGGGATGTTTTTTTAGCAAGTTACGACTACAGCAATGAAACTATCACCACCTTAACTATCCCATTTAAAGAAGCAGGGGAAAGAGTGCTAACTGTACCGCAGGATCATGGTTTTAGCTTATTTGCTTCAAGCTTAAGCGACAGCGAAGAAACCATTTGTGCAAATTTAGTGGAAATAAATCCTGCGGACGGAATCATCAAAAGAGCTCTTTACGGAGATTGGGCATTTGGCCGGATCGTTTACAAAAAACCGTACTAAATGAATAACCATCAACACACAACTACTATTTTAGCCTATTTAATGGTTTAAAGGCCGCATTCTACTTCTTTAGAAAACCTCAAATTTCTCACCAATTGCGCTATCGCCGATTACGCGAATATATGTGCGCTCGAATCTGGTTTTCTCATATTCCGCGAATTACACAAATAGCGCCCTACTTTCTGCCTTTCAAAATCCTCTTAAAAAGAATTGTATTTCTATTTAAGCTGGCTAAAATCCCCAATTCTAATCCACTTTGTTTTAGATAAGCTAATACTTGCATGATATCTCTAGGAGCAATCTGATAACTCAACTCCGGATAGATCAACTCAACCATGATTGGCCTCCTTTAAGGAATAAATGAGCAATTTGACTTCCCATTCTTTTAGCTTGAGGAAAGAAGAAATAAGTAGTAAAAGTGTCGTAATTTTCAACGCTTCGCCGAAAAACACTAATGTCATCCGTGAGACAATTCGGGCATATAATCTAGTAAGCACACCAACAAAATAATTAAAGACTCTCTTTTTCGTCTAGTACCCGCGAAACCCATTTGAGCCCACCGCGCGCTTTTTCAACCCCTTCTTCGATATCGGGTTTCTTGGCTTTTTTACCTAAACTCATAATGTATGCAATCTTACCTGCCCTGCTTTTAATATGGGCATACTTCATTTGCTTGATTACATCATCGCTCATAAAGGGATGAATCCCAAAAGCGCCTAAACCTGGAACTTCGTGCATTGTTTCACCTCGGTGGCATAATGGTAACTAAATCTTCGGTATGTGCATGTTCAAAAAAATATTTTACGTGCCCGCGCATCTCCTGATATTCTTCGTGGGTTCCGGCTTTTTTGTCCTTGCGGAACGCCCCGGTCTTATTATCGTATTCATATACATGGAACTGTTCCCCTTTTTCCTTTTGATAAACCAAAACCCAATGCGGGCCATCGATCCCAAGCGCCATGGAACTCCCATCAGGAAGAGAAATCTCTTCGCTCCTAAACGCGATCGTACCCACAAAATCCTGATCTTCGTTTAAGGCTGTGTTTGCTGCTTCTTGAAGTTGTACCATATTCGGGATTATAAGCTAAAATCAGGAATAAAAAAAGCCGGAAAAAAGAAATCCAGCCTGTTTTTGATCGATATATATATAAGAATTGGAAGGCGGTTCTACCGTGGCTTTAAAATTACAATCTAACGTTGATCCCAGCGCTAAATATGCGGAACATTACGGATTATGGGCCGGGAGATATTATGCCAAACAAACAAAATATCTCGGAGGTGAAATCCAACCCGAAAAACTAATTCTCCATCTGCCAAAACAGAATCCTGCGGCACATATCCTAAGAGCAGCTCTGGCAGCTTTAATGAGGGGGGAACAAAGATTTGAACATGAAAGCGTTACCTTGGCTCTTTCTGGGGTTATTAAAAATATTTGGCAGCAAAACGGCTGGTTTAGAAAGGGAAGGTTTACAGAGTATCCTAATCCACGGCCAAGAATCGGGGTTTTCCCTGGAACTTTTAGCCCTGTTCATTTAGGACACCTTACTGCTATTTTAGGAAGCTTATTATTTGGCGAATTGGATGCCATAGTCATTATGCCCGGTAGAGATATCCCAAGCAAACCTTTTGCTTTATCTCTAGAAACCCGCACAGAAATGCTTGCAAGTGTAGCAAATGATCTGCCCGGAGTATTTATCTCTACATTAAGAGGAGATGTATCGGAAACACTGGAAAGAATGCAGGTCCCGGACCAATATTGCTACAGCAAAAGAAGGCTGGCAGATGTAGTGGCTTACTCACTGCTTTTTGAAGCTAATCCGCATGTAGACTGGGTTTACTTTATCACCGGCGAAGACAAGGTTAGGGAATATGCCCCGAGTATGCGCGATAACCGTGAGCTGGTACTAGAAACCCTTGTTCCGCACAACACCAGGGTCATGTTTTTTGCGCGCGGAGAAAAAACCCCGATTGTCCCTGACACGGAATTAACGGGTTCATGGTTTAGGAAACTGGCTGACAAAGGGTTTTTTGTTTTAAACGATTCTTTCCCTTCTTTTGAACTCTCTTCTTCCAGGATCAGAAAAGCAATCGCAGAAAAAGACACCAAAGAATTAAATCAGCTGCTTGCTCCCCAAGCCATTGGGGACGTTTTTGCACCTCATAGCAGCTTAAGAATAAAAGCCTGCAAAATTGCCGATGTTTTTGCTTTGGAACACGGATATTTAGATTTAAGAACCCGGGGACTGGAAAGGCTTGCCTATGAAGAAGGGTTAAGAGAAATTAATCAGCAACGTGCTTTTTTGTTCAAAAGAGGTTTACTGCAAAACGGCGATCCTTTGACTACTTAAAATAAAACACCATGCTTTTTTGAATGTTCTCAATATAGAAGAGTTAATGCAAAATTGCGGAGATTTTCTTTTTCAAATCAGGGAGCTTTTTCTTGATCACATCCCAAAGAATATCTAAATCCACGCCAAAGTATTCATGAATCAAGACGTCCCTTAACCCAGCGATATTGCGCCATTTAACGCTTTGATGCTTCACCCTTATGCCTTGAGGAATGCTTTTCACCGCCTCACCAATAATCTCAAGGTTTCTCACTACTCCATCAATAACCAAGCTTTTTTTATTAAATTCATCAAAAGCCATCTTCCTTGTATATTTTTCTATTTTTTCAATCGCAGATAAGATATCTTGAAAACAGACTTTATAGTCCCTTTGCATATTCTACTTCTTTCAAAATCAGCGGTTTTAAACGGGGCTTCAATGATTCCTTGGTAACCAAATCAACT
This sequence comes from Candidatus Saganbacteria bacterium, assembly GCA_026387795.1. Classification (GTDB taxonomy): domain Bacteria; phylum Margulisbacteria; class WOR-1; order JAPLLA01; family JAPLLA01; genus JAPLLA01. Next base: position 4,304 of record JAPLLA010000011.1, read on the forward strand.
TTCAAATCAAACGCATCTTCAAGAAAAAACTTTAAGCCCATATAATTATCAAAGGTTTTTTTGCGAAATTCAACCAGAAGATCTAAATCGCTTTTTTTATTAAAGTCCCCTCTTAAATAGGAACCAAAAAGACCGATTTTTTTGACTCCGAACTTTTTGACCATTCTCTTATTTTTTAGTATTTTTTTAAAGATATCCTGTTTTGACATGATTAATTAATTTTACCACAAATATTTCTCTAAAAACGTGAAATTTTTCAAAACCGTTGCCGATAACACTTTAGAGCCTACGAGCTGATCGCGGGCTTTTATTTTTAAAGGGGGAATTAATAATGGGAGTATGGGCAGCAACAGGTAGAACAATTGTACAGGAATATAGGAGAGTTTTAGCAACACCAGGAGCATTGTATTCTGGGCAGATTGGAATTGCAGGCCGGGCTAAATTAGCAGCTTATAAAACTGCTGCATTGGCAACGGCATGGCTTTATCCAGAAGGAAGAAAAATAGATCTCAGAAGACAAGCCATTATTGAAGATGTAGCCATAGTTTGGGACCTGGGAGGGACCAACCTTCGGGTTTCTGCTGTTAATGCAAGCGGAGAAATAATCACAGAAATACTGAAAGCTGATACAGAGGGGATACAAAAGAGGGCCACAAGAAAAGATAAACTGGAAGATTTAACCGCTGTAGAACTAGCAGATGCCAGAGATGCAGTAGTAGCTGAAATGACCCGGATGATCCTTAAAGTAAAAGATGCCGTTGGGCACAGAGAAATACCCGTAAACATTTTAAACATTGCCGGAAGTTTTGCCGGACCGCTTACCGAAAAAGGGACTGTAATCAAGGGGCCCAATGTAGTTGGCTTTGAAAACTATGACCTTGCACAAACTTTAATGAGAAATACCAGCATCCCCAGTTTTATTATTAACGACGCGGTCGCAGGAGCAAGATCCGAAGAATTTTATGGTTTAGGCAAAAGCGTTACCGGGAACTTTGGATGGGTGACCATCAGCACTGGATTCGGAGGGACCTTTAGAGTAGGCAAATCCCTGGTAGGCGTAGAAGTAGGGCATCTTCCTTCTGATATTGCTCTAGGCGTAGCAGATGTAGAATGCGGCTGTACCCTTTTTGGCTGTGCAGAAGTTTTTGCCGGAAAAGGACTGCCTTTAATTGCCTTAAAAGAAAGAACCCAGTGGACCCATCCAATAGTAGATGAATCAAATCTTCATGCAAGAGCAATCATAAATATGGCCAATGGAGGGGATCCTTATTTTAGCCAATTGGTATTAAGAAGCGCAACCGCAATTGCCAGTGCAATCCGGACTGCGGCAATTATCCAGCGGCCGAAAAAAGTTTTTGTCTCTGGCAGCATGGGGAAAAATGCGGTTTTCTTCAAAAAACTACAAGCTGTTTTCACTGCCCTTCCCAGACCAATGATGTTTTCTGAAAGTGAATGGCAAACCATGCTGGTAATGGCAGAAGTAGCCGAACCGGGACTGGCAGGAGCAGGGGCAGAGACGTTTAGAAGAGCCGGTTATTTGGCAGCATAAAACCACTTGGCAAAAGCCAAAGGCGAGGATCCGGATCCTCGCCTTTGATCATATACCTGGCAATCTCCTTAGAACCATGGGCCTTTCCGCTTATTTTATCTTAAAAATAACCCCCCAAAAAGTGAAATTCCCTCCCCAAATTTACGAGAATAATCCGTGAGGTTTTTTATATGGCATTAGGAACATACATAAGCGGACATTCCAATCCGCATAATTTCGGCCAATACAGAAGAGAAGCCGGAATAAGGGCTTTTATCCGGAATTTTTTGGGGCAGCCACAAGGGAAAAAAGATATCGTCGCCCTGGCTCGCTTTATAAAAAACCAAGTTGAATCCGATGGAATTAGCCGCCAAACTTTAGCCGACTTACTAAGGACTTTGACTCCTGCAGAAGCCATGGAACTCGGCTTTCGAACTGAACTAGACATAAAAGCTTTAATTGCAATCGAAAGAGCCGCTTCGGACCAAACACTCTGCCTAATTACCCAAGCCCGCATCCTGGCACAGCAAAAAAACTCGCCAAGGGCACTTCCAGACAGAGCTTGGGAAAGCCTCAAGGGAGATTTTTACCAAAGATTAGGGCATTCAACCGGAGCAATCAATGGCAGCTATGAAACCCTAATCCGTATTGCAGAAATTGAAATCTTTGGAAGCCATGTTGAAAACGGGGAAAAGAGAACTTTGTCTGCTGTTTTAGGAGCAGCTAAAAAACAAGCTGTAGCAACAAGCAACTGGGAGTTTTCTGCCAGAGCAGCACTGTTACTTTCCCATTTGGGAATAGACAGGGAAGAAAACCTTGGGGAAGTAAGGGGCTTTTTAAACGACCCGGCAAAAGAAAGAAAAACCGATTCTGTGGAAATTGCCGAAACAAAATCCGGTCAAAGATACCGGATCATTAAAAGCCTTGAAGCATTGGGATTAAATCCAGCGGATTTTTATGAGGCACTTAGGTTTGACGAAGCAGCCGCAGCCCCTCTTCTTAGCTGGATTGATTATCATTTTGGCGAACCGGCTTTTGAAAGAAAATACGGGGAAGATAACATTGCTACCCTACTTTCCCATCCTGCCGCTTATATTAACTTCCACGGCATAGACCGTTTTCTGGAAAGGTATAGCAGCTTATCAAGAGAAGAAAAATCCGGGGTACAGCAAAACAAAGAGTTTGCCGAAGCTTTCCTGTATCACCAAAGGATTGTTGAAAAAGAAAGCGCTGAAATGGGCAATGTTAGCGACTACAAGGAAATTTCCAAGGCAATTTTGCTCTCTCACCCTGAACTAGCAATTGAACGTTACGGGCTGGAAAATTTCCAGGGAATGTTTAACTCCCTTTCTTCTGCAGAACGGGTACAAGTTGCCACAACACTGTTAAGCCAGTATAAGAGAAATAAAAACATAACTAGAGATGCTTTGGTTTGGATGGGAAACAATCTCTCAGGAGCAAAATGTTCGGAAGAAAAACTGGGTTATTTTAAAGCTCTTGCAAAAGAACTGCCGAAAGATAAAAAAATCGCAGAACACTTGGAAGAACAAAAAAAGGACCACGCACGCAACGCCAGGATCGCAACAGACACCAAAACCGCACAAGCAAGAATAGATGCCATCAATACATTGCTTCAAGCAGCACGTTTTGATATTGAAACAGCAGAAAGAGTGCGCGACACAGAGTTTAAGGTACCCAGCCAAGCCTCCAACAAAACCGAGCTTGCCGAAATAGAGGCTTCTTTGCGTTCCAGGATCGAAGCAGAAAAAGAAGCTGCACAAGAGCGGGTTATACCAGATAGAATAGCTGCTTTAGAAGAAGCCGCAACCAGGGAACCTTTTGACCTGGAAGCAGCCAGAACAGTATTAAAAGCGGAATTTACCGAACCCGCTTCTATTACAGATGGACAAAAAAGAGAAATCGGCAAAAAACAAACCGCACTGCGCAACAGGATCCGGCAGGAAGAAGCAACTCTGGAAGTACAAGAACAAGTGGACAGGATTGATGCATTACTTACCGCAGAACCATTTGATATTAAAGCAGCACAGTCATTATTAAAAGAAAACTGGAAACCAAAAGATGTAGCTACAAATAAAGAAGCCTTAAGGCAAAAACAGGGAGTTCTCTCAAGAAAGATTAAAGAAGAAAAATCCAATCAGACAGTCAGTCAAAGGATCGGAGCACTGGAAAAATTGTTGGGTACTGAACCTTTTGACATGGCTGCAAGCGAAGCTTTTCTGCAAGCTGCTTTTGACCGCGGAAATGCAGCAAAACGCTTAGACGAGCTTACCGCAAAAGAAGATGCTTTGCGCCAAAAAATCCAAGGCACAAGACTTGCCATACAAACCGCAAATAGACTGGTGCGTGACAGGACTGTTGCCATCAATAGGCTCTTGGGTGTAACAAACGGAAACTTTGACCTGGCTGGAGCAAAGGGACTGGCAGAAAAACCCCTAAAACCGGAAGAAACCGCAGCAGCAGAAAGCGGACTTAAAGAAAAGCTTGCTGCTGCAGAAGGAAGACTTAAAGCTCGGATCCAAACAGAAGAAACACACATTGCAGAAGTAGAACGTGCAAAAAGAGAAAGAGAAGCAGAAACAAATAAAGCAGTTGCCGCAAGGATTGACACCATTGACAGGATACTCTCTGGGGAGTCTTTTGATTCGGTTATGGCTGAAAGACTTTTAGCAGAGGCTTTTAGCAGGGAAAATGCCACAGAAAGGCTGGACGAACTGGACACAAAAGAAGAAGCATTGCGCACAAGAGTTGGAGAAGCAAAAGCAGACACAGAAAGAGCCAATGCAGCCGCAAGCCTTAGAGCAGAAGAAGATGCACAGCGAGCAACTGAAGCTAGAAGTTATCAAAGAGGACAAACCGAAGCAGTAGAAGCACAAATAGGAAAAATAAACCTTCTTCTTTCTGCCCCAACTTTGGACTTAAAAGCCGCAACAGCTTTGAGAGCAGAAGTTGAAGCTTTTGTACCTGGCCCCAATGCAGGCAAAAAGAAAGCACTTGAAGAAGCAAAAACCGCTCTAGCCGAAGCAATTCTGGTACAAGAAAGAACTTCCACGATCAACAGGGCCCTTTCTCAAAAACCTTTTCCCATGGCAGAAGTAGAAGCACTGTCAGCAACGCCTCTAACTGTAAGCGACCAGGCAAAAAATTTGGACAAATTAAGAGAACGAGAAGCAGAAATGACCAGAAGGATCCAAGGTGAAAAAGTAAAAGCCGACAACCTAACAGTACAAGCAAGAATAGACCGCTTCCAATCCATGCTTGGCAAAAAATTTAATATCGAAACTGCAGATACGCTGCTTGCCGAAACCTTTACTCCCCCACCATTGGCCGAAACCGCAAAGGTTGAAAAATTAGGAACCCTGGAAGCCCAGTTAAGAGACAAAGTAGCTGCAGCAAAAGTTGAAGTTGCAAACAGGTCTGCAGAAGAAAAAACCGCAAAAATAGCCGGCTTTGGAGAAGTAACCATTGCCAACCTGGCTGATGCAGAAAAAGTTTTAGCCAGAGCTGTCCCTTACAGTGAACTGGCTGCCGACGCTTCTAACCTTTCCGAGCAAGAAAGGGCTTTTGAAGCCCTCCTTGTACCTGTACGCCAAGCTGCGGCACTTGAGGCAGAAATGATTGGCCGTTTTGGAAGAATTTCCACCCTTGATGAAGCTTTAGATGCTCTTACCAGGCACCCCCACGAAACCTATGTATGGAAAAAAGCAGCAACCTATTTAAAAGCAATGCTAGACAGACCCAGAACCACCCCAAGCAAAAAAACCGAGCTGTTCAGGACCTTAACTTTGGCTGCTCCGGAATTACAAGATGCGGAAGCAGCAATACTTAAAAGCACACTGGGAAATGAACGCACAGACAGATTGCGTTCGGTTTATGTGGATGAGGCAGATAATGAAGAAAATTTTGAGGTTTCGGCACAGCTTTATCGTTCTGCCGGAAATCTGGGAGACACTACTACTACAAGAAGACTAAGAAGGCTGGAAGTAATCCGTGAAGATGTGGGAAGATTGGCCGGCATTTTCAGCACTGTTAACGAATCCTCTTTACAAGCTTTTGCAAAGGAATTGGATATCCTAAGAATGGAATTGGATCCGGATGATTTTGATTTATTAAAAAGAAAGCTTGGCATGCCTTTAAACAGGGCATTTGCCTGCGCCGACCTGGAAAAACTGGCTGCAGAAGGGATCCCCTTTACGGTGGTTCAGGAAATTGTCTTTAGTTTTAACGAACGGAGGGCTGACGAAACATTGCTTGCCGCTCTCAACAAAAAAGCTACTGACGCATCCGCAGCTTTCATGGGAGCATACCATATGTATGAGCTCTCTCAAAAACAAACCCCTCCCGGGTCACTCAAAACACCACAACCATCTTTAAGAGCCTTGTCCAGAAGCACCGATGATCTTATGGCCAATGCCAGCACTGTTGGAGAACTAACAGTTTTAAGCCACAGAATCGGCCCTGCCCAACTTGAAGCAGAATGCGCAAAAACCAGAAGAGTAATGCTTCTTTATTCTCTTTTCACCGTTAAAATGCTGGTCAATTACAGTTTAAGCCACCCGCATGCAGGCATAGCAAGAAAAGTCGCCAAACAAGTTGGAAATCCCGCTACCCTTAAAACTATGCTATATGAACTGGTGAAACTGAAAAACTGGGGGATGGCCAAGTTGGTGGGAGAAGAAATACGGGATCAGTTTAGCAGGGACCAGCTATTTCTTTACACTTTAGGCATTACACACATGCATTGCGGGGAACCCAGAGAAGCCATTGCTTTACTGGAAAAAGCCTTGCAAATGGACCCTGAAGACTTGTCCGGTATTGGAACACTTATGATTCTTCACAGTCAAATCGGGGAACACGACAAAATGTTGGAGCTTGGGGAAAGGGGCACCAGAGAAACCACAACTACCAGCACAAACCCAGAACTATCCACCCCAATCCTGGGTAGAAACCATGACTTTCTAGGAGTAGCCTTGGAGAAAAAAGGGGACGAAGCAGCTGCAGAAGAACATTATAAAAAATCGATAGCAACCATACCCGGCTTAGCCAGCGCACATCGCCACTTGTGCCAATTGTATTGGAAACAATATAAACGAACCAATGCTCCCGCAGATTTGGAAAAATCCATAGCAGCAAATCGGGCTTTTGCACACGCTTGCCCGCAATCTGCCGCTGCTTTTGGCATGCTTTGTGAAGCTCTGGTACGCAATAATTTAATTGCCGAAGCCATAAAAGAAGGAGAAAAAGCCTTTGTCTTGGCAACACAAGGAGGAGGCGAAGCCTTTTCCCCTCCCCATCAACATTTGGTCATGGGAGCACTTTATCAAGGGGTTGGAAACCTCCCAAAATCTGTCATCCACTTTGCAAGTGCAACCAATTATATTTATTCCGAAGTAAGTTTTGGTTTTCTGGTCCAATCCGCAATGGAAAATAAAGAATATGATCAAGCCATTGCTTATCTTGGCATTGGACGCTTTATCTTCCCGGAAAAAGCCCTGGCATACGAACTTGAAATTGCCTACTGCATGCGTTCCAGCGGCCAAACAGAAAAAGCCCTGGAAGTCTACCAGGGCATATTAAGGGAACATCCTGACCACGAACTAGCGCTTTTTAACCTGGGGGCTTGTTACCACGACAAAGGGGAAACTGCTCTTGCACGGGAATATTTTACAAAAATCCCTCAAGGGTCAGAACTCTTCCACCACGCCCAAGCCAACCTTGTGGCACTTAAAGGCCTGGGAGATGATAAAGAAGAGTCAGTTAGAGAAGGACTGGCGCTTTGGGAAACTGTTCCAGAAAAGCATAAAGAAGAAAAAGTTAAGCTTGCTTTTAACCTTACCCGCATACTGCACGGCTTAAACCGGGGTGAAGAAGCAGCACATTGGTTAAGCAAATTAGAGGCCCTTGATGTTGGCCGTGCAAGGCTGGCAGAAGGAATGGCCTTTGAAGAAGCAAAAGAACCAAGTGGAGCATTTGCCAAAATTTGGGAAGCCATTACCTGCTCCCCAAGAGAAATTGACTTCTGGGATGAAATGTTCGGTTTAATAAGCGACTATCCAGAACTGGCCCTACAGTTAAAAGAACGAATAGATACAGTGATACAAGAGGAAGAAAGTGCAACCGAAGACAAGAAAGAAGGAAAATTTAACTTTGCCGTAGCTTACCGTGCCGCTCAAAGCAGAGAAATACTGCCCGTATTTTTGGCTGACTGTTTTCCAATGAGCACGGATAACTTATTGCGCCTGCAGGAAGACTTACGCAGGTCCAGAGAAACAGATTCTGCCTTGGCAGCCATAGGGTCTGCACCGGAACCAATCCAACAAGATCCCCAGGTAAGGATGCAAAAGCTGGCAATTTTATTTGGCCAAAGAAAAGACGAGACGGTTTTAGCTGAAGCAGAAAGTTTGCTCCCCTTAATCAGTGACCCTGTACAGAAAAATTCCGCAAAAGCCATTTACGCATACGCCTTGCAACAAAAAGGTGAAATTGAAAGAGCAAAAGCAGTTTATGCGGAAATATTGGCAGAAGCAGGAGAAAAAGGAAAAGTAAATGCAAGCACGCAAATCGAGGCCAGGTTTGGGCTTTTTCAAATCACGGTTGCCCAAAGAGGCAGAGACCCCTTAAATATTGACCGTGCGTTAAGGTTCATCCGGCCAGGCTTAAGACAAATCCCTGCTACATTTGAAATGTATGAAAAATTAACTGACCTAATGCCTGAAGTAGAACCGGAGCAAGCAAGTGAAATCGGGGCATTACTGCAGGCAAACCTTTATTTGTCTCCAGGCGGGCTATTGCCGGCTTTAAGCGCTATCTTTCCAAAAGCAAGAAAAGAAGGCTGCCATACTACCGTAAAAAGTTTGGCTCAAGCCATAGAACAAGTACACAATAACGATACAGTCAATGAATTCGCCGACAAAGACCAAGCCGCAGCCTAAGTATTTTTATTGTCTACTTTAAATACTCTTTTAGCTTTTTGCTCCGCGTAGGATGTTTCAGTTTGCGCAGCGCTTTGGCTTCGATCTGACGGATCCTTTCACGCGTTACATTGAAGACTTTACCCACTTCTTCCAAAGTCCGCGGATGACCGTCGTCCAAACCAAAACGGAGTTTGAGGACTGTTTTTTCCCTGTCAGTAAGTGATTTCATTACTTCTTCCAAATCGTCACGGAGGAGTCCATGCATTACCACTTCGTCCGGTGCCTGCACTGCCTGGTCTTGAACAAAATCACCCAAGCGGCTACTGTCTTCGTCCCCTACCGGGGTTTCAAGTGAAAGCGGCACCTGGGAAACCTTTACAATCTCCCTTACTTTGGCCATGGACATCTTTGCTTTTTTTGCGATCTCTTCTTCTGTGGGCCTGCGTCCCAATTTTTGCAGCAACAGCCTGGAAGTTTTTCTTAAACGGTTGATAGTTTCAACCATGTGCACCGGAATACGAATAGTTCTGGCCTGGTCTGCAATAGAACGGGTAATGGCTTGGCGGATCCACCAGGTTGCATAAGTAGAGAATTTAAAGCCTTTTCTATGATCAAACTTCTCTACTGCACGAATTAACCCCAGGTTCCCTTCCTGCACCAAATCCAAAAAGAGCATGCCGCGTCCGGTATATTTTTTGGCAATAGAAACCACCAAACGGAGATTGGAATTTACCAGCTTGTGTTTGGAGCGGATCTCCCCTGCTTTTACACCTTTGGCAAGTGTGACTTCTTGTTCGGTAGTTAAAAGCGGGAATTTACCGATTTCCCGTAGGTACATGCGAACCGTATCGTCTACGCCAACGCCTTTAATCTGTTCTACCTCAACATTTTCAGACACAACTTCTTCTTCCCTGGGAGAAGGCTTCATTTTGAGTTCGGACACGTCGATCCCCTGGCGAAGCACGGTTTCGATTGCTTCGATATTCTTCTCCGGTTCCGGATATAAAGAAAGGAGCTCATCCGGGGTAACGTAACCCCTTTTTTCCTGTATATTCTTCAAGTTTCCCATGTAACTTCTTTTTTCTGCCATTATCAAACCTCCCGACTCTTTAGTTATCGGACCTTATTCCCAAAAATTTCACTCTACACTGCATTATTTACAGCCTGCTTAAACTATGCATCTGCTGGCTATACTCGGTTATAACGCCGCTAATCCTGCGCACTTCTTCGTGCTTAGCGGTTTTTTCGGCTTCTATAAGCTCTTTTTTTAGCCCTTCCAAACATTCACGGATCTTTTCCTCTTTGAGCACCTTTAAACAATCTTTAACCATAAGCGCATCATCTAAAATCGGGATTTCTTCAAGTAAGACCCTGGTAACAAGCTGTTTAGCCTCTTCGTCATCCAACACATCCAAAAGTGCCTGGGTTACATCCATCTCTTCTGTTGGATTCAAAGCAAACAGAGCTGCAAAAATTTTGGCAAAAAGAGGGTGGATCAGTTCATTTGGAATCACCAGTTCTGGCAGGGCTTTTAAAATCTCTCTGTTTTTGAGCGCCAAGATCAAAAGGTGCTTCTCTGCTTCAAAAAGCCTTGAAGATGGTTTTTCAATTGTTTTATTCAATGCCTTTCCTGTGTTCTGACCCCTGTGTGCTGAACCCTGAACCCTAACCAGGTTTTCCATATCCTCTTTTTCTACTCCCAACTTTACCGCAGCCTCCTTAACATACTCTTTTCTCACAATCGTATTTTCCTCGCCGGCAATAACCACTGCCACTTCTGCCGCAGCTTTCCCTTTCATTTCAGGCTTTTCTAAATTATAACGGGAAATAATCCGGTCTATTTTAAACTGCATCCAAGAGACCGCTTTTCTAAAAGAATCCACCAATGCTTCGATCCCTTTATTTTTAATCACTTCGTCCGGGTCTTTTCCCCCTTCCAGAAGCGCAACGTTTACATCCAGCCCCGCTTCTTTAAGAGAAGGAATAGAGCGCTCCATAGAAGCCACGCCTGCAGAGTCCGCATCAAAAGCAAAAATCACCCTCCCTGCATACCTGGCCAAAAGTTTAGACTGAAAAACAGTCAAAGCAGTTCCCAGTGGAGCTACAATTTGTGTGATGCCACTTTGGAAACAGCTGATCAGATCCAAGTTCCCTTCCACCAAAACTGCTGCTTTGCTTTTTTTGATCGCTTCGTGCGATAAGTTAAGACCGTAAAGCCCCATCCCCTTATTAAAAATCGGGGTATCCGGACTATTGAGATATTTTGCTACTTCAGTTGCAGCTTCACCTGTCTCCAGGGTCCTGCCACTAAACGCAATCGCCCGGTTTCGAAGGTCAAAAATAGGAAACATGATCCGGTTCCTGAATCGGTCGTAATACCCTTGGCCTGCTTGCCTGGGTATTACCAGACCCGCTCTTTCCAATTCTTCGGGCTTATAACCTCTCCCCACCAAAAACCGGAAAATTTCATCCCAAGCCATGGACGCATAGCCAAGAGAAAATTGCTGCACAGTTTTGGGATGGATTTTTCTTTTGGTTAAATATTCCCTGGCAGCTTCTCCTTCTTTGTCCATAAGCTTATCCTGGTAAAACTTGGCAGCCTGTCCCATAATATCGTAGAGTTTTTCTTTTTCGCTCTTTAACTTGTCGTCTTCCCTGTCAGCACGTTTAATAAAAACATCCACTTTAGAAGCAAGTAATTCCGCTGCTTCCTGAAAAGAGATGTTTTCTACTTTCATAATAAAACTAAAAACATTCCCGCCCACGTGACAGCCAAAACAGTGGAAAATGCCTTTTTCCGGGCTCACGGTAAAAGAAGGGGTTTTCTCCGAATGAAAAGGACAAAGACCCAGGTAGTTTTTCCCGCGCTTTTTTAGCCCTACATAGTCGGAGACTATTTTTACCAGGTCCGATTTTTTTCTAATTTCTTCTACGGTTTCCTTGGAAATCATGCGATTTTTTTACTCCTCCACTCGTTGGGAACAAAGAGCTCTTCAAACTTATTGATGGCGTAGCGGTCTGTCATGCCCGCAATAAAATCGCGGGTTGCTTCCAGCGTTTCTTCTTCCGTCCAGGTTTTTTGGTAGTCCGGGATATTTTCCGGATGATAAAGATAATGTCTGAATAAAAGTTTTATCATGTTAGGAATTTTAGTCTCTTCGGTTTTAGCCATTGAGTTAAAATAAACCCTTTTGTACAGAAAGTTATAGAGCCCGTTCATGGCAGCTTGAATTTTTGGGCTCATTTTGATCTGAGGTTTGTCTTTGCTCTGCCTGATAATGTCTTTTATGATCGTATCCAAAATATTTTTACCCAAGACTTTCATGTGGGCCCTAGGCAAGTCGGAAGACTTAATGATCCCTGCTTCCAGTGCATCTTCTATGTCATGGCGGATGTATGCAACACGGTCCGCATAACGCACCAACATTCCCTCAAGTGTAACCGGGTCTGGTTCTTTAAAAGGATGGTTTTTAATTCCGTCTACAACTTCGGCAGTCAAGTTTAATCCTCTCCCGTCTTTCTCCAGCTTTTCTACTACCCGCACCCCTTGTTCATTATGCTTAAAATGGGATCCATATCCTTTGAGAATGTGGTCTAAAACTTCTTCACCGCTGTGTCCAAAAGGGGTGTGGCCCAGGTCGTGGCCAAGTGCAATTGCTTCGGTTAAATCTTCGTTTAGACGGAGTGCACGAGCGATGGTCCTGGCAAACTGTGCCACTTCCAAGGTATGGGTTAAGCGTGTGCGATAATGATCTTCTACAGGAGAGATAAAAACCTGGGTCTTGTGTTTAAGTCTTCTAAAAGAGCGGCAATGGATAATTTTGTCCCTGTCCCTTTGATATGCAGTCCTAAAATCACATTCCTTCTCAGGATGTTTTCTACCGAAGGTTGCGCAAGCTTTTGCGGCATATGGGGAAAGGAGCTTCTTTTCACGAGCTTCTAATTCTTCGCGTAAACTCTTTGCCAAAAAGATTCCCCCAGTGGTTATTTTTTCTTCTTTGCGGCTTGTTTCTCTTTGATCACAGCTTGAGCTGCTGCAAGACGTGCAATTGGAACCCTGTAAGGAGAACAGCTCACGTAGTTCATTCCCACTTTGTGGCAAAATTCTACAGAAGATGGCTCTCCACCGTGTTCACCGCAGATCCCAATTTTAAGGTGCGGCTTGGTGCTTCTCCCTTTTTTAATCCCCATCTCAACCAGTAACCCTACTCCTTGCTGGTCCAGCACTTGGAAAGGATCGTTTTTATAAATTCCCAGCTCTATGTAAGCAGGAAGGAATTTACCCGCATCGTCACGGGACAATCCCATGGTCATCTGTGTTAAGTCATTGGTACCAAAAGAGAAAAATTCTGCTTCTTCTGCAATCTTGTCAGCAAGCAGCGCTGCTCTTGGAATTTCGATCATGGTACCAACCATGTAATCGACTTTTATCCCATATTCTTTCATGGTCTCTGCTGCTACTCTGCGAATGATATCTGCCTGGTTCTTGAGTTCCTCAGGAGAACCTACTAAGGGGACCATGATTTCTGGAAGGACTTTAATCCCTTTTTTCTTAAGCTCACAAGCTGCTGCAATAATTGCTTTTGCCTGCATCTCTGTGATTTCCGGATAAGTAATCCCCAAGCGGCATCCGCGGTGTCCCAACATTGGGTTAAATTCCGCTAGATAAGCAATCTTTTGCTTGATCTTCTCCAGCGTAACCCCCATTTCGTCCGCCATTACTTGCTGCTGTGCGGTTTCGTGCGGAACAAATTCGTGGAGCGGTGGATCTAAGAGCCGGATGGTAACTGGAAGGCCTGCCATGGCCTCAAAAATCCCGATAAAATCTCCTTTTTGCATTGGGAGAAGTTTGGCCAAGGCTTTTTTTCTTCCTGCTACATCGTCTGCTAAAATCATCTCTCTTACAGATACAATCCTGTCTCCTTCAAAAAACATATGCTCTGTTCTGCAAAGCCCGA
>JAPLLA010000040.1 GCA_026387795.1 Candidatus Saganbacteria bacterium
CCTCTGCATCTGAGGAAATCCTCATCTCAACCCCCTATTTTATACCCGGTCTACATATAATGCGTTCCATGATGCGGGCTGCCCGGCGAGGAGTACGGGTGCGTCTTCTGTTGCCGGCACGCTGTGATATGCCAATAGTACGGCTTCTCGGGCACAGTTATTACAGTACGCTGCTTCGATGTGGTATTGATATCTTCGAAATGGAGCACGAGATTCTTCACGCAAAAGTCATGCTGTTTGATGGAGAACGTGCAGTTATTGGATCGGCCAACCTCGATCAGCGCAGCTTTCACCGGAATTTCGAGCTTAGCCTTGTCGTCGAAAACAAAGCGTTTGGCGAGCAGATTCAAATGATGTTTTTAGAAGATTTCGATAATTCCAAAAAGATAGAATTGGACAATCACGAGCGACGAGGAATGGTTGCCCGGACATTAGAGAATGTGTTCAGCCTTTTTAGCTGGTTTTTGTAATTCCTCAAAATATGACAGTTGTAGCGCACACAGCACGAGCTACACTCAAGAGACAAGAAAGAATTATCTTTGACGTTGAGGATTCCCGATGTAAAAATTCATCTACCAGAACAGTAAAAAGCCATTGGCAAAATAAACAAGCCCGATGACTCCAGTTGCTACCCCTACAACCCAAATAACTTTCTTTTTCAGCAAAGCGGCAATTGATGAAAGCAGGATGGCTATTTGCAGGAAGATGACTGCTACGCCAAAAATTTCAGCGTGCTTTTGGGCATCATCTCTTATTAATTCCATTTTTTTCGCTTCTTTGAATATTTCTGCCTTTTCTTCATCATATTTTTTTAACTTTTGCGAATAGAGTGCAATTTTCTTTTCATATTCGCTGGTAAGTGCCTTTGCGCCTCTATCCTCAGTTTTTTTGAATTCTAATTCCAATGCTTCCTTCTGGATTTCATACAAATAGCCCTTAATGCTTTTTGCCTGATAATAAGCCCATTGGTTAGCAGCTTGTGTTTGGGAAATTACCGAACGCGTGGAATAACTACCCCCTTTAAAAGTGGAAAGTGTTGCACAGACAGCAAGTATGACGGTTATTAAAGCAAGATAGTTTAGCCATTCTTCCTTTGGTTCTTCTGCCATAAATATTATTACCTCCTTAAAATAATTTTATTTACCAAAAAACTGGATTTATCAAAATACCATCGGCCAAGTTTATATTAAGCGGCATGACCTCACTTAAAGATAATTGCTGCATAAAACCTAAAACTAATATTAAATTTGAAATTTCCGTATCCGCATACTGGCCGCCAATTTCTTTGTCAGTTAAGGCTATACGTGTGCTCAATTCGCTGATTAATTGTTCGCGCCGGTAAATATTTTTAATTCTAAGTTGCCGGGCAACGCTTTGATTATGCACACCGCCAATACCGATAATTATTGTATTTGGTTTATTTAATTTTTCTCTTATTTCATCTGGAACTTCTGCTGCTGCCTGGATTGCAATTTTCAGAGCTTTCTCCAGATTGTCTTTGCCAATAGGATTTGGCGATTCATATTGACCCGGCGACTGATGTTTGATTTCTGATAATATTTTCTCCTTAAAGGATGTGGATGCAAGTTTTCCATTGTAAATTACATAATCCCGATCGTTGCGACTAAAAATCATTTGCATGGAATATCCACCAATATCCCAGACTACGGCATCTTTTGTTTTCAAACCCAAAACGGATAACACTGCCATATATCCCAGAATA
>JAPLLA010000023.1 GCA_026387795.1 Candidatus Saganbacteria bacterium
GGATGCAATGCTTAGAGTATACGATATTAGGGTCCCTAGCGGCGAACCGGAAGTTGATCCAACCACAGGAAAAGTACGCCAGCCTACAGAGGTGCAAACCCTTTCCGGCAAACAACTGGTATGGATATTAGACAAAAAATTTGATAAAGCCGGAGTTAGCAAGGCAAGAGGGGAATTTGTTCTCGGTATACTTCTTCAACCGGGAAACAAGCCTGCAGGCTATGATGGCCATATGCAGCAGATTAAAATGCATTTAGCGGCACTTTATTTTATAACTCTTAATTCTTCTTTTGATCTGGAATACGAAATGACGCGCTGGGCTTCGGGTAAAGATCTGGATAAAACGTATAAATTCAAGGTCCTCAATGAAAAAACCGGAAAAACTGAAACTGTGGAACGCAAGGGAAGGATTTTAAAGGCAAATATAGAGCGCAACGTAGAAGGAACACAAACAGCAACAGATCAGGATGCCAGCTTAACCAATTCTTTGGTAGGCAACCGCAACCCTGATAATTTAAGAGGATATCTGGATGGTACTACCCAAAAAACCGAAAAGGGCCCAACACTTTTTGATCGTCAAATAGAAGCATTGAATATGTATGAAGCATTTGCCCGTTCCCATGGTTTAGAAAGCGTGGTGCGTGGTCTTGAATATTTATCCAAAGGTGCGCCTCTTATAGGCGGACCATCAGGAAGGGTTGGAGCAGTTGGAGTTAGGACCGGGAGCGATGCTCTTTCCGGTTTTGTAGTAGGTATGGCCATAGGGCTGTTTAATGAGCTTACAGACGATAAACCAGGTGTGAACTGGTGGGGGAAGCATGGTGTTATGAGTAAGGCAGGGGAAAGTGCTTTTGAGTGGGGACGTTTTGGAGCAATTGCAGGATCCAGTGAAGTATTTTTGGGTTGGTCTAAGTGGGCGGGGATGGGTGCTGGATTGGCGTTTCCTACCATGCTTCAATTGGCTAATTCAAAAACTCCGGATTCTGCAAAAGGGCAAATCCTGGCTAATGGGGTAGCAGGGGGAGCTGGATTAGCAGGTGGTATGGGTCTTTTAGAGATTCCAGGTGTCGCTCGTATAAAAAAGATCCCTTTTGTTGGTGGGATTTTAGGAACGGCAATTGCAATTGGTGCAGCCCTGGGATTGGGTAAGGTTAATGAATGGGCATACAATAAATTTGAAGGCTATCGCGATGTAGTTGATTCGCGTTTTATGAGGGGGCTTGGATCTTCTATTGGAGAAGGCAGCCACCTAAGCTTTGTCAGTTGGGGGGCCGGGGCATTAAAAGGTTTTACTACTTCTTTTAGCGCATTAAATAATCTGACAGAATCTTTGCTTACTGAAACTGGTTTTACCGCAACTGGTGCAGTTGCCGGTGGAACCGGGTTTTGGGGTGGAGCTAGGGCTGGGCTTAAAGCATTTATGAAACCTACTGTTGGTGCTTCCGGACTTTTGGGTGCGTTTGGCGCTGTTACTGGCGGTGCTGCCCTGGCACAAATGGGAATAGAAGCATGGTTCCAAATATCAAACGGTGAATATGAACAGAGCATGGCACAAAGGATTGGAAGCCAAATCTATGATCATTTCTATGATTCCGGAGAAATTGGTCCAAACTGGATCATCAAAGTTATTGGCGGAGACGGTAAGTTTGACCAGGTTCTAGAAAATTCCGCAAAATACTATGACGATTTTTCTATTCTAGACCAAAGAGCGATTACACAAAGAACCTCCCGTGTTTTAGGTAAAGATTTTGATATGAGCCTTGATTCTGCAGATGCGGTTGTGGATTTTTATTCCAGTGCCATGCTTGGGTCCGGCTCAACTTATGCTAATGCAGGAGAATTAGCGGCTGGGATTGAAATTGAAGCAACTGCTTTAACTTCGGAAGTTTACTTTACCCCGCAAGAAAGAGCAATGTTTCAGGCAGTAATTAAGTTTGCTTCAAATAATAAGATCGGCTCTCTGGACGATCCACGCTTGGTTGACACACTTCTTTCTACTGATGTTACTGACCTGGATGTTTTAGCCTGGTTAAAAGATACAACGGTTGACAAGGGATGCAATAGCGATGGGCCTGATAACGATTGCGATGGGATTGAAGATGAAGATTATATGGCGCCTGAAACCGTTGGCAAAAAATATATGCAGTTTGCCAGCCGCCAGGAAGCAGCCGCACAACTGGCCAGGTTCCGCAATTATCTTATCCAACAGCAGGTTAAGGGCATTATGATGGTTGATCCTTCTCAAATGGGTAAAGACTTATACGGCTTGGTTAATTATTATGTGAATGAGCATCCCAAACAAGTTGCGGAAATTGAAGCTGCAGGGGAAGCTTGTGCTCCTAAAAACCCATCTGCTATCACTATGGCGATCATGAAAAAATTGCAACTGGATATGGTTATAAATGATCGTGGGCTGCAGGATTTTGAACGTAAAGTTGAACAAGGAAGACGATACGGGAAAAGCCGCATACAAGTTTTTGAGCAATATTTTTCTGAGTATGCTCCCCGGATTATCCCTGAATTAAGGGCTGCGGGTGTGCCGGAAGCTGATTTGGATAAAGCCGGAAGACAGGTAATGCTTGAAATACTTGCGGTTGCCGATCCTTATAAACAGTTTGCTTCTTTTCAGTGTAAAAGAGATGCAGCGTTTCATATGGATGAAGAGCATCCTGAAAACAAAGTTCGTTTTACCAGCGGTAATCCTTTTAAAGATACTTCGGTCATGAAGATGAATGATGTCCAGACCCTGCATGACGAAATTGCCCAGTTCTTTGATGAAAAAGGCAGGCTTTTGCCTGGTAAAGAAAAAGAATTTACGGCTTGGGTATTAAATCATAAAATACAAACCAAAGAAGGGGCAAAAACCATGGCTCAAGAGATGCAGCAGCAAGAAGCCCGCATCAAAGAGATAAAGGTAAAACGCACTGCCCAGCTTATGGTAGCCCAGCAAATTATCGGCCGCTTTTTTGCCTTGGTAAGGGACCAGCAAGCAGGCCGTGCTCTTCAACCGGAACAGGTTGACATAGAATTTGGATTGGTAAGAAAAAATTCCGCGGACAAGTGGGAAATAAATCCAGAAAGCGACTTTTATAAAGCTTGGCAGGCAACCGCAACAAAAGGGACCAGGACTTTGGAGGTTCGCCCGGGTTTTACTCCACCTGTACCTACTCCTTGTGCACCCGAAGATAATAATATCCAGCAGGTATTTAAACAAATAGTCGGTGCCGATGATGTTAGGTTTGGCGTGGTTACTGAAAACGGCGTTTTAATTGAAACCACAGCAGCATACCTGCAAGCCACTATGGAGTTGATCGATAATATGGCTTCTGAAGGAGAGGCTTTTAATGCGGTTTCAATTGTTAAAGGTCTTTGGGAGAAAGGAGCGATTGACGAGCAAGTATTTAATGAGCTGATGGACAAAATTATAGATGCAATGTTTGAACGTTTTAATGAGAGCGAGCAATTGGCATTTAACCCAAATACAGGGGTATTTGATATCCAAAGCTATGGTATTTCACCGGTTGCCTCTTTCATAGTTGGAAAAAATTCCGCTGAAATCGATTACCAGGCCAGCCGCAAAGCACTTTTGGCCACAATCGCTGAAATACAAGGGGTAGCTGATTCTCTTGCTGGATACAGGAACAAGGTTTTTGATGCCCAGGCAAAAAAAGAAATACGCGATAAGCATGTACGCATAGCGGAGTTGTTTTTTATGCTCGGGGACGAAGCGCGGTTTAATGAGGCAAGTAAGGTTGTTTGTGCGGTTGAAGATTTGCCGGTTTTACCGGGCGAAGAAGATATTGATCATACTTGCGGTAAGGCAGTGGCAGCCAAGAAATAAGATAGCGGATTAATAAGCATATAAAGGCGGGGCGGTGTAAAACAGGCACATCGTTCCCGCCTTTTTTTTGTCTAGCTTTACCCCCATATATTATGGTATCATTACCCAATATGACCTCGAAGTTGAAGGGGCGGGATTTGGCTTCGATTTCGGACCTTTCTTATGCCGAAATCAAGGAGATCTACCTCCTGGCTGCAAAGCTGAAAAAAGAACTTAAGACCGGAAAAAACCACAAACCTTACCTCAAAGGTAAAAGTATTGCCCTGGTTTTTGAAAAACCCTCAAACCGGACCCGGGTTTCTTTTGATGTTGGCATCTATCAGCTTGGTGGTCACCCTGTAGTGCTCATGCCCGACGAAATCCAGCTTGGGCTTCGCGAATCAGTGGCAGATGTTGCACGCACTCTCTCCAGGTTTGTGGATGGGATAGTGGTCCGGACTTTTGCCCATAAGAGTGTGGAAGAATTGGCAAAACATGCTTCTGTCCCGGTCATTAACGGGCTTTCGGACCAAGAACACCCCTGCCAAGCTTTAGCAGATTTTTTCACCATTTTAGAGAAAAAGCGGACCTTTAAAGGCTTAAAAATCGCTTATGTAGGTGATGGGAATAACGTTTGCTATTCGCTCATGCTCCTTGCGGAACAAATTGGAGTAAAAATGTCTGTTGCAACCCCCAAAGGATACGAACCAAGAGCTCTCGGAGCCATACAAATCGTAAATGATCCGAGAGAAGCGGTAAAAGATGCGGATGTAATATACACAGACGTCTGGGCATCCATGGGGCAGGAAAAAGAAGCAGCAGAAAAAAAACTCAAGTTTAAAGATTTTCAGGTAAATGCCAAGCTTTTATCTCTGGCAAAAAAAGATGCATTGGTCATGCACTGCCTTCCTGCACATCGTGACGAGGAGATTACCGATGATGTGCTTGAGGGTAAACAATCCGTAGTTTTTGACCAGGCAGAAAACCGGCTCCATGTCCAAAAAGCGATTTTGGTGAAACTGTTGTCGTAATGGAAATGTAGGGACAGCCCTTGTGGCTGTCCGAACTTTGGCAAGGGACAAGCCCTTGCCCTACAGGAGGATGTAATATGATCAAAAAAGTAGTTTTAGCTTATTCTGGTGGTTTGGATACCTCAATCATCATCCCGTGGCTGCGTGAAAATTACGGTTGCGAGGTAATTGCCATGGTGGGAAATGTCTGCCAAGAAGAAGACTACGCTGCAATTAAGAAAAAAGCCCTAAAATCAGGTGCTTCAAAGTGCTACGTAGAAGACGTTACTGAAGAATTTGCCAAAGACTATTTGCTTCACATGATTAAATCCGGCGCAATTTATGAGGGGAGATATCTGCTTGGTACTTCCATTGCCCGTCCGGTAATTGCCAAAAGGCAAGTAGAGATCGCCAAAAAAGAAGGTGCAGAAGCTGTTTCTCACGGTGCTACAGGCAAAGGTAACGACCAGGTCCGTTTTGAACTTACTTTCAAAGCCTTGGCTCCGAACCTAAAAATTATTGCTCCTTGGAGAGAGTGGGGAATCAGAAGCAGGACCGATGCCATGGAATATGCCAAGCAAAGAGGGATCCCGGTCCCGGTTACAAAAGCCAAACCGTATTCTTCGGACCGGAACTTGTGGCACATCAGCTTTGAAGGCGGAATCCTTGAAGATCCTTGGGCGAGCCCTCCTGAAAATATGTTTGTACTTTCTGTTTCTCCGGAAAAAGCGCCAAACAAACCGCAGTTAATAGATATTGAATTTAAAAAAGGGGTACCGGTAAAAATAAACGGCAAAGCCTACGCTCCTGCAGCCTTAATCCAAACTTTAAATGCCATTGCAGGTAAGCATGGAGTTGGCCGCGTGGATATTGTTGAAAACCGTTTGGTGGGTATCAAATCCCGCGGTGTTTACGAAACCCCGGGCGGTACAGTTTTAATGAAAGCGCATCAGGATTTAGAGAGCATTACATTAGAAAGAGATCTCTGGCACTATAAGAGGCTGATTGCAGAAAGATATGCCCAGCTGATTTATAATGGACAGTGGTTTAGCCCGCTGCGCAAAGCGCTCGACGCCTTTATTTCTTCTACGCAGGAAAAAGTTACGGGTGTGGTACGGGTGAAGCTTTATAAAGGAAACTGCACAATTGTAGGAAGAAAATCCCATTATTCACTTTACAGCGAAGCTTTAGCAACGTTTGAGGAAGGAGAGTCCTATAACCAAAAGGATGCCGAAGGTTTCATTAATCTGTTTGGCTTGCCCCTTAAAATGGAAGCCAGGCGGGAAGGAAAATAATTTATGAAAGAGAAAAAAGATAAGCCAGTTAAGAAGCCGTGGGGAGGTCGTTTTAAGGACGAGATGAGCCCGTCTGCGGAAAGGTTTACCTCTTCCGTGCAGTTTGACCAGCGTTTGTACAAAGAAGATATCATAGGCAGCATGGCGTTTGCCAAATCACTCCACAAAGTCGGGGTTCTAAGTACCAAAGAAGCCAAAAGCCTTCTTAAAGGTTTGCAGGAAATTTTTAAGGATATAGAACAAGGGAAGGTCAAATTCAAAAAAGAGCTGGAAGACATCCACATGAATGTGGAGCACCTCTTGGTGGAAAAAATCGGAGATGTTGCCAAAAAGCTCCATACCGGACGCAGCCGCAACGACCAGGTAACCACAGACCTTAGAATGTACCTTAAAAACGAAATTGCGGAAACCATCAATTTAATTACCAAATTCCAAATAGCCCTTTTAGACATAGCGGACAAAAACATTAAAGTGGTCATGCCGGGCTATACCCACATGCAAAGGGCACAGCCGGTCCTTTTTTCCCACCACATCATGGCTTATTTTGAAATGCTCCAAAGGGACAAAGAGCGCTTTTCCCAAACCTACAGCCGGACCGACCATCTTCCTTTGGGTTCTGCCGCACTTTCCGGTACCAGCTTTAGGATTGACCGCGAGGCACTGGCAAAAGAATTGGGTTTTCACGAGGTGACCCTTAATAGTATTGATGCAGTTGCGGACCGGGATTACGTCATTGATTACTTAAGCGCTGCATCAATCTTCATGATGCACATTTCCCGTTTGTCCGAAGAGCTGGTGATCTGGTCTACCTATGAGTTTGGTTTTATAGAGATTGCAGATGCCTATGCAACCGGCTCTTCCATAATGCCGCAAAAGAAAAACCCCGATATAGCCGAACTGGCCAGGGGTAAAACCGGCAGGGTCTACGGGAATCTGATAGCGCTTTTAACTATTATGAAAGGCTTGCCTCTTGCTTACAACCGCGATGTGCAGGAAGACAAGGAACGGTTGTTTGATACTGTGGATACCGTAAAATCCGTGCTTTTTATCTTTGAAGAAATGGTCAAAAGCATTAAGATTAATGCGGATGTTATGAAAGAAGGAGCACACAAAGGATTTCTAACTGCTACGGACTTGGCATATTACCTGGTGCGTAAAAATGTCCCTTTCCGCGATGCGCACGAAATTGTAGGCAAGATTATTGCTTACTGCGAAGATTCCAACATGCAGCTGGACTATATTTCTATTCCCGAACTGCGTAAATTTTCCGACAAGTTCAGTTTTGATGCGCAGACTGTTATCTCTGTGGAAAACAGCATTAAGACCAAAGACCTGATAGGCGGTACTGCTCCGGACCGGGTTAGCGAAGCGATTAAGCAAGGCCGCAAAAAGCTGCTAAAGGAGTTAAAAGGGTGAAAGAGCAAACTTTTGTAATGGTAAAGCCGGATGGGGTGGCCAGGGGCCTTACGGAGGATGTTTTTAAACGTTTCCAGTCGGCTGGACTTGAAGTTTTGTTGCAACAAAACCTGCGCATGACCATAGAGCAAGCCAGGGAGCTTTATCTTCCACACAAAGGAAAACCTTTTTATGACGGATTGGTAAAATTCATTACTTCTGGCACAGTGGTTTGCTCTACAATTGAAGGTGAAAATGCGATTGCCGGTGTTAGGGATTTGATGGGAGCAACTAACCCGGAAGAAGCGGCAAAAGGGACAATTCGCGGGGAATTAAAAGAAGCAAACATTCGTAACGAAGACGGGATTATTAAGAATATAGTGCATGGGTCTGACAGCGCGGAATCAGCGAAAAGGGAAATCGCTATATTTTTCAATGACTAAAAAACGTATGAACCTAAAAACCCAAAAACCTAAGAACCTAAGAACCGATGAACTTATGAACAAGGTTTTTCTGTTCTTTCGTTCTTTCGTTTTTACGTTTTTTGGTTTGATTTTGTTGTGTTTTTTTTGTTTGCCGGTAGTGGCAGTGGAATCGGCCTTGCCTGAGCCCGAAGGGATGGTTACTGACTACGCTTATCTGCTTACCCCTGAATATAAAGATAAAATTACCGTGTTGTGCACAACCTTAAAAGAAAAAACCGGCGCAGAGCTTGCGGTTGCAACCGTAAAAATGACCGCTCCATTGGATCCCAAGACCTATGCAGTGAAACTTTTCCAGAAATGGGGAATTGGCCAAAAAGGGAAGGATAACGGAGTATTGTTTCTGGTTTCCAAAGAAGATAAACGAGTGGAGATTGAAGTGGGGTATGGGTTGGAGGGGATGCTTACAGACGGCAAAGTAGGAGAAATCCTGGATAAATATGTGACCCCTTATTTTAAGCAGGAGAATTATGGCGAGGGTATTTATCAGGGGGCGCAAGCAATTTCGCTTGTAGTTGCCGGCCAAAAATTAAAGCCCGCACCCAACCCCGGTTTTAATCTTAAAGTTGACAGAGTGTCTGTGGTTGGTTTTTTGGAAATGCTGGTAGTGGCGTTTTCCGTAATTGTTTTGGTTGTCATTTACGCTGTATCCGGTGGAGCAATGTGGGGCAGGGGCATTGCAGTGGCAGGAGGCGCAATTATTGGTTTAGTTTTGGGTGGCATATTTGGAGCGATCTTTGGTATTATTATTGCATGGATTATTACCAATAATAATGTTTGGAAAGGGGGGTTTCGCGGAGGAGATTTTAGAGGGGGTTTTCCCGGGTATGGGGGTTTTGGGGGTAGTGGGGGATTTGGTGGTTTTGGTGGCGGCAGGTCCGGTGGTGGAGGAGCGGGGAGAAGCTGGTAAAAAAGGAGGAATGGAAAATGAAAAACAAATGGTTGATTGCTATTGGAATCGCGTTGGTTTTGATTGTACTTTGGATGGGGGGGCTCTATAACAGCTTGGTTGGGGTTGACCAACAAGTTGCGCAGTCTTGGTCAGAGATACAAAATCAGCTTCAAAGAAGAAATGATTTGATCCCGAATTTAATCGAAACCGTAAAAGGTTATGCCAAACATGAAAAGACGATTTTTATAGAGGTAGCGGAAGCGCGCACCAAGCTTGCAGGGGCACTTTCCGGTAATAACATGGACGATAAAATTTCCGCTGCCCAAGGTTTAAACAGCTCACTGGGACGGTTAATTGCCATTGCGGAAAATTATCCGCAGCTTAAGGCAAACGAGACGTTTGTAAGGCTCATGGACGAACTCTCCGGAACGGAAAACCGCATTGCAGTAGCCAGGATGCGCTACAACGAATCAGTGCAAACCTATAACAACAAAGTAAAAACCGTGCCCACGGTATTTTTTGTCTCTATGTTTGGCTTTGATCGCTCCAAGCCGTACTTTGAAGCAGTGCCTGAAGCCAAAGAAACACCCAAGGTCAAATTTTAACGGAGGTATTTATGAAAGTTCGAGTTGAAACGTCCTCGATTGTAACGTATCAATGCGATTTGATTGCAGTAAACCTTTTTGAAGGAGTCAAAGTCCCAACCGGTGCAACCAAAGCAGTAGACAAGGCTTTGGGTGGCTACATTTCCAAATTAATTAAAAACGGAGAAATCACAGGTAAAAAAGAAGAAGCAACTTTAATTGATACGCAAGGGAAAATTCCCGCTAAAAGAGTAGTAGTGGTGGGATTGGGGAAAAAAGAAGAGCTCGACTTAGAAGGGATCCGCAGGGTTTCCGCTTCCATCATTAAAACCGCAAAACATGTTAAAGCCAAAAAAGTGGCGAGTGTGGTGCATGGTGCAGGAAGCGGCGGAGTATCTCCTGTAGAGGGGGCGCAAGCCTTGGTAGAGGGTGCATTGCTTGCCGAATATCATTTCGAAGGATATGCCAAGGTCAAAGAAGGGGACCGTTTTTTTCGCGTAGAACAATTTGTGATTTTGGAAATTGCCCCTGAAAAAGCCCGGCAGTTAAAACCAGGGGTAGAAAAAGGGAGCATTGTGTCAGAAGCTGTAAATAATGCCAGAGAACTGGTAAATGCTCCTGCCAACCTGGTCACACCCAACTACATTGCTCGTTACTCTGTTGCCAAAGCAAAAGAAGTGGGGATTCATTGCAAGGTTTTGGACGCGCCGCAAATCAAAGAAAAAGGGATGCTCTCTTTTTATTCTGTTGCCAAAGGGAGCGACGAAAAAGAGAAGATGGTAATCCTTAGGTGGAATGGGGACAAGAAAAGCAAAGAATGGCTTGGGCTGATTGGTAAAGGAGTTACCTTTGATTCTGGAGGGATATCGATTAAACCTTCCAATAAAATGTGGGAAATGAAGACCGATATGGCAGGTGCTGCAGCATGTTTGGAAGCGATGATTGCAATCGCGAAGTTAAAAGTAAAAAGCAATGTCTTGGCAGTACTCCCTTTTGCGGAAAATATGCCTGACGGACGCGCGCAAAAGCCAGGGGATGTCATTGGTTCACTTTCAGGAAAAACCATTGAAATTATCTCTACGGATGCGGAAGGAAGGATGGTTCTTGCAGATGCAGTTACCTATGCCAAGCAGTTGGGCGCAACCAAGCTGGTAGATGTGGCAACTTTAACTGGAGCTTGTACGGTTGCACTAGGAGATGTTGCTTCAGGGATTATGGGAAACGACGATTACATGATCGAAGCTTTTAAGCGCGCAGGAGAAAAAACAGGGGAAAGGGTGTGGCAGCTCCCGCTTTACGAAGAATACAAGGAGTATTCCAAGAGCGATGTTGCAGATATTAAAAATTGCACTGAAATGGGAAAAGCCTCTGCTTCGATCGGAGGGCTTTTTGTTCAGCTCTTTGTGGAAAATACCCCTTGGATACACATTGATATTGCAGGTACCGCATACTTGGACCGCGAACGCGGCTACTACTTGCGCGGCGCAACCGGTATCCCTGTCCGCTCATTGATCGAGTTTATAAGTAATGTCTAAATATTTTGGCATCTTAATCATAGTTTGCCTTTTGTTTGTGCCTGCTTATGCGTCTACAGTGGAGCGTGGTGTTTACCCTGAGGTAGCACCGGAAAATTCACCTGAGTTTGTTGAACAGTACCGCGTCTTAATTGATAATTCCTTTGGCGGAGAGATTAATGCCAGTTCCGATCAAGGTAAGACTTGGGGAAAAATCGGCAATGTTATTCTTCCTACTCAAAAAGTAAATACCGCAGGCTATACTGCCAGCCTTTGGGCAGGTACAGGAGAAGTTGCTGCAACTGCAGTCAATGCCATCCACATCCGTACTGGCATCAATACAGTTGAGGGTAGAGGAATAATTTTTAGCATCCTTCCTTTTGATGCAATTGGGGAAATAGATATTCCCAAAGACTGGGAAAAAAGCACAGGGGAAGTGGTAAGCCCCAATAGTTCTATTTATACTACGATTTTGGGGGGGAGGGGGATTTTTGGTGGAGGGTTTGCTCCTTATGTTGGCAATAAAGTCTATCTGTTGAAGGATGGGAAAGCAGTACAGTTAGAGAGTAAGTATATTCCACAAGTTAATGATTTAATTCTAATTGTTGCATCCCGGCCGGTTAAATATCCCAAAGAAATAGTTTTTGAAAACCGTTTTGGTGGTTTTATAACTTTGAAATATTTAGACGGGGAAGAAAAAGTGATTGGCGAGGTCTTAAAGCCGGTACAAGGGATTGGTCGTTTTCAAGGTTCCGAACTTTCAGGAGTAGGCCGCATCCGGGCCAATCATCCTGGAGTGATAGAAGTAGATACTTCTCCTCTTTATGAGACTGGTGCGTTTCAAATTGTACCTGCAGCTCACGGTATGAGCCCGGAAATGATTAATGCCAGAGTCAAAACGCAGTGGTTGATAGTTGGTCCTCCGGCTGTTACAGAAAAATCTCCGGAGGGGATTGCTCCTCTTTTTCGTTATTTTATTGCTCCTTATTATCAGGAAAATGATTTATTGGCAGAAGACTGGGAAAACAGATTGCTTAAAAGATTTTTAGTGGATGTAAAAATTAAAGGATCTGACAAATGGCAGCCTGTGCCCGCATTTTCTGTGGATCCGAACAAGGCTTTGCCTGCTTGGGCGGACCGCTGTTTGGAAAACGTGACGCAGATTAGGATACTGTTTCCAGTTCATTTAACATCTTACAAATAACCTTACAAATAACTTTACAATTAAGGGCAGATGGTTTACAATTACTGCCATGTTTAAGCCAAACTATAAATTGGGAGATAAGCTTTTACAAAATATTTCCCAAATCGAAAGAACGTATGGGCAGTTGGAAGGGTTAAGGCTGCCTCAGGCCCTGCAGCTGAACTTGGAAAGAGACAACCTGTTATATTCTTCTTATGCTTCAAATAGTATTGAGGGCAATCCTCTTTCTCTGCCGGAAGTGACCAATTTGCTTCTAGATGACAGGGTTCCGGTTAATCGCGATGAACAGGAAGTGAAAAATCACTTTGATATATTAAAGAACCTGGAAACACAGGCCGATAAAAAGATAAGCGTTGAGCTTGTTTTAGCCTTTCATCGGCGGCTAATGTCAAAGGTTGATAATGATATTGCAGGGAAAATACGGAATAAAGAGGTTGTGGTTGGTAAATATGTAAGGGAAAAGGGGAAATTGTCAATAGACATCAAACACAATCCACCTTTTCACAAGCAAACAGAAATCAAACAAGCGTTAAGCTCCCTTATTAAATGGTACCAAAAAGGGGAAAACCTTCCGCCAGCAATAAAAATAGGGATATTCCATCACCAGTTTGTTTTTATTCATCCTTTTGTTGATGGTAACGGCCGAGCCTGCCGTTTGCTTTCCGCATTGTTATTTTTAAAAAACGGGTACCTTATCAATAAATATTTTGTAATGGATGATTATTATGATCTTGACCGGTTTCAATATTCAGATAAGCTGCATTCTGCAGATGCAGGTAACCTGACTGAGTGGCTGGAATATTTTACTGACGGGATCAAATATTCCCTGCAGAGTGCGTTGGCTAAGTCGAAACAGGCAATTGGCAAGGTCTCGGTGGCTAAAAGGTTGACAAATAAAGAACAAGAAGCGTTTAAATTGCTGCAGGAGAACAAAGAAATAACTTCTGCTGATTTGGGCAGGATATTACAAGTTTCTCGCCAGCAATCTCACAATCTGTTGAGGGCACTGGTTAATAAGGGATATGCGGAGAAAAAAGGAGGGACTAAAGCAAGTTACTATAAGATTTTATAGTTAGGTTGTTTTTCTCCTATATGCTAAATACATGGTTGATGAATAAATTGATGAATAGGTTGATGATTGGATTGTAGACCGCTGTTTGGAAAACGTGACGCAGATTAGGACACTGTTTCCAATCGATAATCAATAATAATTGATTTTTTTGTGGGGGGGGGGTATAATTCTTAGTGTTTCTAGGTAAACCCGCGGTCGGTCGGGATAATTTTGTGAGGCCCGAAAAACAAGGAGGATAAAAATGAAAAAAGTTTTAGCTTTATCTCTAGGTTTAATTTTTTGTCTTACGTTGGCATTCTCTGCCATGGCAGTGCTTAAAAAGGTGGCACCAGTTAGCGTTCCTAATATAACAGTTACATATATTGTTCGGTTTGAAAATTCTGGAACCCCATATGTTAGCAAGAATTTCTGGTTAGTCACAAAGAACAA
>JAPLLA010000003.1 GCA_026387795.1 Candidatus Saganbacteria bacterium
TAACGGATCTGATTGCGATCCAAAAAAAGATTGTGCTGGGAGCAACTAAATGAAAATAGGGGTAATTGGGACGGGTTACGTTGGGCTGGTGACAGGTGCTTGCCTTGCTGACCTTGGGCATGTGGTAGTTTGTATGGATAAAGATACTCGCAGGGTTAAACTGCTTAAAAAAGGAGAAATTCCTTTTTATGAGCCTGGGCTTTCTGAAACCGTAAAAAGAAGCGTTAAGGGCCAGCGTCTCTTTTTTACCTCTAAATTAGAAGAGGTAATTTTGGACGCAGAAGTGATTTTTATTGCCGTGGGTACTCCGCCAAAAGCCAATGGCGAAGCAGATGTTTCTGCTGTTATTGATGTTGCGGAGGGGATTGCCAAAGTCCTTAAAAAAAACCATTCTAAATCTTCCAAATCGGAACTGGGGTATAAGGTGATTGTAAACAAGAGCACAGTTCCGGTTGGAATGGGAGATATTGTTACAGATATACTTAAAAAACGGGGAATTCCGGAGAAAAAATTTGCAGTGGTTTCCAATCCGGAATTTCTAAAAGAAGGTTCCGCGGTTTCTGATTTTATGCATCCGGACCGGATTGTAGTAGGTGCTTCCAATAACCGGGCTTTTAATTTACTTTCCGAGCTCTACCGTCCTTTGAATGCACACATTATTTTTACTTCTATCAAAAGTGCGGAACTAATTAAATATGCTTCCAATGCTTTTCTTGCCACTCGGATCTCTTTTATGAACGAAATTGCCAATATTTGCGAGAAAGTAGGATCTGATGTGGTGGAAGTGGCAGAGGGGATGGGGCTGGATAAAAGGATTGGCAAGGCGTTTCTAAATGCAGGAATTGGTTATGGTGGTTCTTGTTTTCCAAAAGATGTTGTGGCTTTGCTTCATTTGGCCCAAAGCCATGGCTATGATTCAAGAATTTTAGAAGCTGCAAACCAGGCCAACGAAGAACAATGGAAGATTTTTGTGGAGAAAGTAGAGGCTACGCTTGGTGGAGCAGATGGAAAGAGGATTGCAGTTTTGGGGTTATCTTTCAAGCCGGAAACAGATGATACCAGAGAAGCCCCTTCGATTAAGATTATTAAGCGTTTAATTGATTTGGGGGCAGAGATCACTGCCTATGATCCAGTAGTCAAGAAGGTCGTAGGGCTAAAACTGCGTATGGCAGCTAATCCTTATGATGCGGTAAAAGGGAAGCAAGCTGTGATTATGGTTACGGAATGGAATGAGTTTAAACAATTGGATCTTGAACGGGTTAAATCCTTGCTTAAAGAACCGGTTGTCATTGACGGCAGGAACATTTATTCGCCGGTAAAAATGCGGAATCTCGGGTTTACTTATGTCTCGGTGGGAAGGTCGTAAGAAGAAGGATTAGAGAAACCAATTATTCCGACTCACTGGAAACCTGCGACTGAATGTCGCGGTTTCCAGTTTATCTCGAGTTAAGTTTTTGGAAGCCGAGGCATTCAGCCTTCGGTTTCCAACACTTAGGAGTTCGAATTTCGGATTTTTTTTGTTTTTTTAACGTAATGAGCAGAAAAAATATATAAGGAATTATTTTAGCAGGTGGACTTGGTTCCAGGCTGGCTCCTTTGACCAGAATTACGAATAAGCATCTTCTTCCTCTTTACGATAAACCTATGATTTACTATCCAATCCAAACTTTGGTGGATGCAGGGATTTCTGACATCATGATTGTTACTGGAGGCAATAACGCGGGTGACTTTTTAAAGCTTTTAGGAAATGGCGCTGATTTTGGTCTTAAGCATATTAATTACACCTATCAAAAAGGGGAGGGTGGCATTGCAGCTGCACTGGCCCTTACCGAACATTTTGCTGCTGGCAGTAAAGTGGTGGTTATTCTTGGCGATAATATTATTCAAGGGAGCATTGCTTCTCATGTAGCAGCTTTTGCTAAACAAACCAAAGGAGCAAGGCTGCTTTTAAAAGAAGTGCATGATCCGGAGAGATTTGGGGTTGCGGAAATTAAAGGGAGCAAAATCGTTTCTATAGAAGAAAAGCCCAAAAAGCCAAAATCCAGTTATGCGGTAACAGGCATTTATATGTATGATGGCAAGGTTTTTGATATTGTAAAAACGCTGAAACCTTCAAGAAGGGGTGAACTTGAAATTACAGATGTAAACAATGCCTATATTAAGCGCGGGCAGTTACAGTTTGATGTTTTGGAAGGGTGGTGGACGGACGCAGGAACTTTTGAGTCCCTTTATCGCGCAGGCAATCTGGTCAGGGAAGAAATATTAAGTAAGGGGAAGTTTTAGTGAAGAAAAAGACACTAATTACCGGAGGCGCAGGTTTTATCGGCTCCAATTTTGTCCGTTTAATGGTGAACCGCTATCCGGATGAGTTTTTTGTGAACCTGGATAAGCTTACTTATGCGGGTAATTTGGAAAACCTGAAAGAGATAGAAGGAAAGCCTAATTACCGTTTTGTTAAAGGGGACATCGGTGACCAGGATTTAGTGACAGAACTTACTAAAGAATGTTCCGTAGTAGTCAATTTTGCTGCAGAAACCCATGTAGACCGTTCTATTTTAGGGGCCAAGGAGTTTATCCTTACTAATATAGTGGGTACCTATACATTATTAGAGGCAGCCAGGCATAATCATTGCGAGCGGTTTGTCCATGTTAGTACAGATGAGGTTTATGGGAGTATAGAAAAGGGGTTCTTTTCGGAAAGTAGTAATTTGCATCCCAATAGTCCCTATGCTGCAAGCAAGGCTTCTTCGGATTTGCTGGCGCTTTCTTACTATACTACTTACGGCTTTCCTGTAATTGTAACGCGTGCTTCCAATAACTACGGGCCTTATCAATATCCGGAAAAGGTGATCCCTCTTTTTATTACCAATCTTTTGCAGGGAGAGAAAGTTCCTTTGTATGGGGATGGGTTAAATGTCAGGGATTGGCTCTATGTGCTGGATCATTGCAGTGGTATAGATGTGGTGCTGCGTAAGGGTAAAATTGGTGAGGTTTATAATATTGGCGGAGAAAATGAGGTTACGAATATTGAATTGACCAGGATGATTTTTAAATTAATGGATAAAGATGAAAGCCACATACAGCCGGTAGCCGATCGTCTTGGCCATGATCGCAGGTATGCTTTAAAGTGCGATAAAGTTAAAACGCTGGGGTGGAAACAGACTGCAAATTTCGATCAGCTTTTGGCAGAGACAGTACAGTGGTATAAGAAAAACAAACCTTGGTGGGAAGCTATTATAAAAAAACAATACAAGGAGCGTTTATAGATGAAAAGAGTTTTAGTGGCAGGTGGAGCAGGTTTTATCGGTTCACACTTAATCGATTTATTAATTACCCATGGGTATGAAGTTGTTTGTATGGATAATTTGGTAACCGGATCTTTGTCGAATTTGGATAGAGTTAAAAACAACAGCGGGTTTCAATTTGTTAAACAGGATGTCTGTGAAAAGATTGTTTTTAAAGGAGAGCTTGATTTTATTTTAAACCTGGCTTCTCCTGCCAGCCCCATTGATTATGCTGCTTTAGCCATAGAAACGCTTAAAGTTGGATCTTTAGGGACTTTAAACCTCTTGGAACTGGCAAAGGAGAAAAAAGCCCTGTTTTTATTGGCTTCTACTTCGGAAGTTTACGGGGATCCCAAAGTTACACCGCAAAAGGAATCTTATTGGGGGAACGTAAACCCGATTGGTCCGCGCAGCATGTATGACGAAGCGAAGCGGTTTGCAGAAGCTTTAACCGTTAATTATCACAAAGTACACGGGGTTCCGGTTAGGATTGCTCGTATTTTTAATACTTATGGACCCAGGATGCGTCCAAATGACGGTAGGGTTGTGCCCAATTTTATATCCCAAGCTTTAAAAGGGGAGCCTTTGACTGTATATGGTGATGGATCCCAAACCCGTAGTTTTTGTTATGTTTCCGATTTGGTGGAAGGACTCTATAAATTAATGTTGTCTGATGCAGAAGGACCTGTAAACTTAGGAAATCCGCAAGAATTAAAGATTACAGATTTTGCCAAAGAGATTAACAAGTTATTCGGCAGAAAAGAAGACAATCTTATCTATAAGCCTTTGCCGGAGGATGATCCAATGCAAAGGAAGCCGGATATTGGCAGAGCTAAAAACCTGCTTGGTTGGGAGCCTGGGGTGGGGTTGGAGGAGGGGTTAAGCAGGGCAATTGAATACTTTAAACATTCTAGTTGACAACTTATTTGCCCCATGTTAGCATGTTCATTGGTTGAACAAATAATGAACAAAATGAAATCCTGGCTCAATTTGCTCGATATAATATTAGGTGAGGCATGATAGCGGAAAACGAGCTTAAAATTATAGACGAGATTTCAAAAGAGGGGAACCTGACCCAGCGCCAACTTTCCCAGCGTGCCGATATTTCTCTTGGCGCTGTCAATATTATCCTCAAGCGTCTTGTTAAACGCGGTCTCCTTAAAACCCGCGGACTCAATAAGAAAAAAGTCGAATACATGGTTACCCCCAAAGGATTCTCCGAAAAAGCAAAAAAAACCTATAATTATGTGCTTAAAACCGTAGATTTAGTCAAAACTATTAGAGAAGAGATTGCAAAGATTGTTTTAGAGGAATATAACCAGGGGCAAAAGCAGTTTGTTATTCTTGGTAGCGACGATTTAGCGGATATTATTGAATTAGCGCTTAAGGGTTTTCCTTATCAGCGTGTTAATGACATCAAGGAAATTAAAGATAAGAAAGCCTTGGTTTTGCTTGGGGATACGGATGCTAGTACGAATGGTCTCCGTATAATAAGGATCGCAGATAAATTGAAAGAAGTTTATTGGGGGGTGGATGAAAAAAATGCCTAAAACAGTGGTAACCGGTGGAGCAGGTTTTATTGGCAGTCATTTGACAGAGGCTTTATTAAAGAAGGGGTATCAAGTAGTTGTTATAGACAACTTTTCTACTGGCAGGCCCCAAAATCTTCAACACTTATCTTCCAACCCTTTGCTTGCTTTAGTTGAGGCAGATATTAATGATGCTGCTAAGATTAAAGGCTATTTTGACGGGGCGGATTATGTTTTTCATTTAGCGGCTCTTGCAGACATCGTTCCTTCGATTGTTAATCCGGTCAGTTATTTTCG
Organism: Candidatus Saganbacteria bacterium; assembly: GCA_026387795.1. Lineage (GTDB taxonomy): Bacteria > Margulisbacteria > WOR-1 > JAPLLA01 > JAPLLA01 > JAPLLA01. The sequence continues at coordinate 5,111 of JAPLLA010000003.1, forward strand.
CTCCAATGTCGATGGGACAATGAGTGTTTTAGAGATTGTGAGGGAAAAATGTCCCAATCTTAAAAAGTTTTTATATACAGCTTCCTCTTCTTGCTATGGCATTCCGGATAAATATCCAACAAATGAAAAAGCGGAGATTCGTCCTGAATATCCTTATGCTCTGACCAAATATTTAGGAGAACAGACCGCTTTGCATTGGGCTAAAGTTTACAAATTACCGGTGATTGCGCTGCGCTTATTTAATGTATACGGTCCTCGTTCCCGTACCTCTGGTACTTATGGGGCGGTTTTTGGGGTGTTTATTGCACAAAAATTGGCAAATAAGCCTTTTACTGTAGTTGGGGATGGCAAACAGACCAGGGATTTTACGTTTGTTACTGATGTTGTTTCCGCATTTATTACAGCAGCAGAATCTGGTGTAAGTGGAGAGGTTTTTAATGTTGGCAGCGGCAGCCATTATAGTGTTAATACTTTAGTTAAGATTTTAGGAGGAGAAGTTACACATATTCCAAAGCGGCCGGGGGAACCGGATTGTACTTTTGCTGATATCTCTAAAATAAAAAAGATTTTAGGCTGGAACCCTAAAGTTTCTTTTGAACAGGGAGTCAAGGTCCTTCTGGATAATATTGAGTATTGGAGGCAAGCACCGGTTTGGACTCCGGAATCCATCCAAGAAGCAACCAAGGATTGGTTTAAATATCTTTCGAAGTAATAGGGGTGTTATATGGAGAACATGTATAAAAAGATAAAAACAATACGCGAACTTAAGGAAATTGTAGCAAAACTCAAAAAACAAGGGAAAAAGATCGTTCATTGCCACGGAGTTTTTGATTTGGTTCATCCAGGACATATCCGCCATCTTGCTTCTGCTAAAAAAGAAGGAGACGTCTTAATTGTTACGGTTACTGAAGATAAATATGTTAAAAAAGGTCCGGGGAGACCGATTTTTAACGAGAATTTAAGGGCCGAGACCTTAGCTGCGGTTGAGAATGTCGATTTTGTTGCAATAAACCGCTATCCTACGGCAGTAGAAGCTATAAAGATCTTAAAACCGGATATTTATGTAAAAGGGCAGGAGTATGCGAAAAAAGAAAAAGATGTAACAGGTAAAATTTCTGAAGAAGAGGAAGCAGTTAAAGCTGTTGGTGGGAAAATCGCTTTTACTTATGATATTA
>JAPLLA010000041.1 GCA_026387795.1 Candidatus Saganbacteria bacterium
ATGCAGATAGATAAGCAAGTATTAGTGGGTCAGCTTAGAGAAAGGATGCAAAGAGTTTCTGCCCCTTTTGCAGGGCGTATGGTACAAGTTGGTCATGCTGGTGTTCCTGCACCTGCTGTTGCGGTTGCAGAAAGGCAGCATCTTGCGGCTGTTACTCAGAACGATGTGCCTGCAATTGCAGGAGCAAAAGTTGCAGAAGTTGAAGCATTATTGCCTAAAGGTACAGAAATTTCTGTTGCTGTTAAAGTGGTAGTTTCCCGGTGGATTGGTGCGGAAAAAGCATTTGAAGAAGCCAATCGTTTTATACAAGATGCGATCAATCAAGGTGCGGATCAAGAAACAATTGATGCAGTGGCAACAGCTGCAAGAGCAGAATTAGAAGCTTTACAGGGGCAATTTTATGAGGCTTATAACAGTTTAGAATATGTTGATGCCGTAAATCTAAAAAAAGTGCTGCATGTTTATCAAATATTAAAATATACGCCCGAAGGCGTGCAAAAACAGGAAGAGATGAAAAAATATGCAACTTGGGGAGAAGATGGACAGTGGCACTTAAAGCCAGAGGCCATGGAAATTACCATTACTGCAGAAATGTTGGATGCTTATAGTGCAGATAATCCTAATGGTCACAACATTGCGTCTGTCATAGATCATAAAGGGAAAAAGTATGCAATTTCTACCGCGGGTTATCGAGATAACCAGAATACGCACTTTCCTTGGGACGGTAATTCTAACTTCGGATTCTTTGAAGAAGCAATTACTGCTTATTCTCAAAACCTAACACTTGCTTTAATGGCATCACGCAAAGATGCTGATTTACAGGCAGATGTTGCAGGCCTTAAAGGATTGGTTGCAAGCTATCGGCAAGCACATGGAGTAGCGGCAGACGTTAAAGATAGCGCTGTACTTGCGGAGATACTAAATAATGGAGGAGCAGAAAAAAAAGAGGCTTTAAGGTTGTTTTCAAGCGTTTGCGGAAGGTTGGAAAAACTGGCAGGTGGAGAAGTCCGGTTTAATACAGATATGTATCAGGAGCTTTTTGTGAGAATTGCTGCTGCTATGGGTGTTACTATTCATACCCCGGTTTTAGAAGGGTTGAACAAAACTAGTATTTGGATGGCAAGCTTTCTTATTTTTACCGGTGATTTGGATATGGGAAACTTTTTAACTAGTTCACATGCCATGGCAAAATACGGATGTTCAAAAGATTTATCAGATGAAGGAGCGCAGTTCCTTCCAGAAGTATCTGTTAGCTTTGCAGCTGTAAATAAATGGGTAGTAGATCAAATAAGAGCCCAAGGATCTTTTACTATTAAAGTAGCTGCAACAGATGATGCGCATATAAAACGTGATGTAGACGGCAAGCCTGAATATTTGGCCATGCTTAGGACTAGTGTATTGACTCCTGCAAACGAAGCATTGATTCACAGAGCAATAGCAGAAAAAGGATATAGGATTGTTCAGGATTGCGTTGCAGGATGCATGGGACCAATAATGAAAGCTTTGTATGCAATGGCAAGAATCAGCGAAGCAGTTACACAGCTTAATCCTGACTATGACCCATTTCAAGCTGGTATCGGTAAAGCAGTTGTTAAGCGTACAGCAAAACTCCTTGACGGTAAATTTGCAGTTAGGGCTACCCTACCCAAGCTGGTTTATGATGATGAAGGCTGCGATGCCAGTTTACAAGTTGTAGTAGAAAGAATGTATTATAAACACCTCCTAAAGGATGCTCCGATTGGACAAGTAGTTACAAATACTGATCCAGATGGAGATCGTTTGGTTGTAGGACAGATCATGGCAAATGATGCTGCCACTAAAGCAAGATTAGGCCAATTTGGTATTAAATATATTGAAATTGATGAAGGAAAGCTTTTCTGTTACTACAGTCCCAATAAAATGTTTTTAATGACCACTGCTTATTATCTTAACCAGCTGGTATCAAGTGGAGAAGTAAAAAAAGGAGATACTGCTGTAGTAATGAAAACCGCTCAGACCAGTTATGCTTTCAATGAATTCTGTGTGGCTTTTGAGCGGAAAACAGGGGTTCGAGTTGTGTGCGTTGAACCCACCGTAGGTTTTAAAGAGATTGCTGCGGCGCAGAGAAAAATTGAAGCGCAGATACTTGCAAACAAAGAAAGAGCAGAAGCTGGAGAGGCTTTGCAGGATGTGGTTGTTACTGATGCGCTTGGACATACTCATAATCTTGGGACAGGAAACATTAAGCTGGTTACTGCTTCAGAAGAAAGCGGCGGCCAAGAATTAGCTCCTCCAATAGGAATGACCAGTGCCAAAGGGCGTTTTGCTCTTGGTAATCGGGAAAAATCTGCTGGGGTTGCCTCATTTTTGGCAATCGTTTTTGGCGCAGATCTTTGCTTGAAAGGTCAAACTGTTCTGGATTATTGGGATGGATTAATTGCTGAGTATGGACTCAAATTTGTACAAGACGAACGCCATGACGAAAGGCTGTTTGATCCGGGTATCCCGGATCCAGTGGAATATAAAGCAGCTGAACGTAGAGGGAATGAAGTTAAATTGTTAAACAACAGCTTCTGGTGGAATTTGGCTAGAGCATATGAAGAAGGAGCTCTTAGCTTGGATCGGGTAAAAGAAATTTTAGTGGCAACCTTCCCTACTATAGATCCTACCAAGCTAAATACGCTTGTTGAAATTAAACCAGTATTGTGTGCAGGAGACAGACCATCTGACCAAGCCAAAGATGGTGCTTATCTATTGTTTGGTGATTTCTACATTGCTATCAGGCCTTCCGGTACAGATCCTAAGATAAAAGGATATTATTCCGGTAAATTTGATCCTAATGAAGGGATACAAATTGCCAAAGCTATGGCGGGCTATGTTCCAGGAGCAACGCCTGAATGGCAGGCAGTAAACTATTACGAAACAGATCCTTATGCCTAATTATTTAAGGTAAAGATAAAAGAGGATTAAAAAATGCCAGCAGTAGCAGCGACTATTCATAGGTTAGCAAATCGGTACGCAGAAGTTTTAGTAGATGCCCAAGGTGCATACCTAAGAAAATGGGCAGTACAAGGCCGTGATGGACTATATTCCGACCCAGCCAAACCACACCGTGCCACCCACCCTTGCGGACCAAACTTTAGTGCCTTAACTTTAAGGGAAGCAAGAGATGGCAGGTACAGATTTGGTGGTGCAGAATTCGGCTTACCCCAGCATGGTTTTTTGCGGGATGTTGACTGGAAAGTGGTTGAAGAAAGGCCCGAGCATCTAGCTCTTGAGTTTGCACAGGTTCCTGGACAAGTAGATCAAGAACTTGCCCAAAAATATCCCTTTTATTTTCGTTATCGCATTGATTATGTACTTCAGCCCAATGGGAGTTTAACTGTAAGGCTTGCTTTTAGAAATTTAAGTCCCAAACACATAGCTCCAGTTGATCTTGCTTCGCATACTTACCACCCTTTTGAACATGGCACTAAGATTTGCAGTGTAATGGGACTTAGTTGCAGGGATGAAGGGACATTACAAACAAATTTTAGATCAACTCGGTTTCATCCGGTTTTTAGAGACGGGGAAGCAGTTGATTTGGCTTTTCTTGTGGAGGGACAAAGGGAATTTAAAATTGAATACCCTGATGGCAGGAGTATTACTATGACTACAGGAGAGACTCGGTCAGAAACAGAAGTGGATGTCCGTCAGGTTGTGGTTTGGAAAAAACCGGAGGAAGGGGCTTTTATTTGCCTGGAGCCTGTGGCAAGGGGAAGGAATTCTCTAAATGATGGAACTGCAATACAGGTGGCTCCTGGACAAACGGTTTCTTTGACGTTTACTTTGGCGATGAGTTTGTCTTTAACGGCATAAGTAAAAAAAGAAAGGGAGGAAATAAAAATGGCAATATATCGTGGAGTTAATGTTCCCAAGGCGACAGTCGCATTAGTAAAAAAATTGGGTTTACCAACAAAGGGCGGTTTAACAGAGGCAGAAGTACAAAGGAGAGTAGCTGTTCAACCTAATTTTCCAGAATTTTATAAAGGAGTAGCTGCTTTATATGGAGAATGTCCGGAAGGAGTGGATGCTCTTTCTAGAATGATCCTTGGTATAGCAGATCCTGCTTTTAGAAACGGAAATTTGGTAGAAACCCATTTTGAAGGTGCAGTGCGTGGAAAAGCAAATCCCAATGGAAGAATTACTGCTGACGATATTACTAGCCAGCAAGCTAGAATGGATGAGGCAAGGGATGAATTTTTGGGATTTGCGACAGACAGAAGAATTGCTTGGCCTGCTACCCCATTTGAAGATGCAACAGGAATAGAAGAATTTTCTCCTACAGATGAATCCGATGTGATTGCTCATGGAAGGGCAATCTGGAGGAGATTTGGAGGAAGGGTTCTTGCATTAGGGGTTGGAGGTTCTTCTAATGGTTCCAGGGTTATTACTGGGGCATTTCAACTGGAGAAGGCAGCACATGCTGGTTTTACCTTTGCCAGTGATCATTTGCGCGCAACTCTAGATAAGTTTTTTACTGGTAGAAAGGTTGGCCATATTATTGTAGCTAGTTTATCTGGTACAACGATGGAAACACTAACCAATCTTTTAGCAGCAATAGAAAAATTACAGGAAATGGGGATTTCTCCAGAACAGTATAAGGATTACATAACAGTATTAACGGGTGGAGCAAACAGTAAACTAAGAGAAATAGCAGAAAAATATGGATTAAAAGTTTTTTACTGTAAGCCGAATGAGGGAGGAAGGTTTTCAATTTGGACTGTTATTGGAACCCTTTGGGCAGAGGCAAATGGAGTTGATTCTCTGGAAGCAAAAGCTGGAGCGATGTTGGCGCAATATGGTATTAACAGTTCGGATTTAGCGATTAATCCGGC
>JAPLLA010000057.1:0-11317 GCA_026387795.1 Candidatus Saganbacteria bacterium
AATCTCAAAAACAATTAGGAATTTTATTATCTTAAGCCATTCTGCGATCCGACGAATTGGATTAGAGTGTTCAGCCAGCAGCTGTTTGAGTTCATCGGCATTCATTGTCAACGCAGTTTTTGTTTTGGCGGAATGGCTGCTAAAAAAGTAGTGAACCATACAAGTTTCAGGATAAAATTTCTTCTTTAATAACATCTCAATGGATTTTCTCTTTAATTCGAACGGGATATTTGGTGTCTGAATAACAGCCAGAGGTGAAATAATCTTATAATTCAAAACAGTTAACTTGCCGCAACGGACCAGTTTTTTTATCGGGAGCTTTTTGAGAGCTTTGGTAATGGCAAGGGGCCCCGTCATATTGAGCAGCAAGTTATTCTTGAATTTCTTGAAGCAAAAACTATTGCGGATGATCTGTTTGATTATTTTTTCCACAATATCATTTCTCGGTATCGCTGCTGCAAATTCAAAATGAAATAAAGGATACGTCCCCCAAACCATTTTAGATTGGAGCGGATGCCTATAAGAAAGAACCAGCTCGCTCTCTTTAGCATATCTATCGAATAGATAATCAAGGCTTTTCAGGCATTCCATATCCAAATCAGCATAAACCCCGCCTAATTCGTAAATAACCAGCAACCGGAAGAGGTCAGCCCTAAATATTCCGGAGAGATAGGATTTATAAAACGGATAATACATCGGGAAGCGCTCTTTAACAAAGGCGTCCATAGTCGAATCTGTCCACAGGATGTGCTTCCAGCCCGGGTTTAATTTTTTCCATGACTCAACACAGCCTGTCATTTCTGCGGGAATTTCAGTCGTTTTCCAAGTTTGATGGATATAACGCGGAATTTTCATCAATGTTCTACAAGAACTTGGCATGCTATACTTTTATTATAGAAGAAAGGATTTAAAATTGAAAGACTTCTCTGTAGACATAGTCTACTGTTATGCGGATAATAACCCGGAGCGGCAAAAGCAGAGGGAGTCGCTGATAGCGGAGACAACTTTTAAAGATCCGGTGGAAAAAGAGGCGATCGCTCCGCAACGCTTCAATGATTACGGGGAATTCCGGTATTCGGTAAGGTCGGTGGCCAAATTCGCCCCCTGGTTTAGGAACCTCCATATTATAACAGCCACGCCGAATATAGCCTGGCTAAGACATGAAGGAGATGGGCACAAGGTATTTATCATTCCGGATGAACGCCTCTTCCCTTCCAAGAAGTATCTCCCGAATTTTAATTCAGGTTCTTTAGAAACTCGTTTTGATAAAATTCCCGGTCTGTCGGAGCATTTTATCTATTTCAACGATGATGTCTTCCTGGGCAACCACGTCACTAAATATGATTTTTTCACTCCAGACGGCAGGTGCAGCATCAATGAAATGAGGGAACTTACCCCCCAGCAATTTCTGAGCATCCGCTTCGGCTTGCATAAGAAGCATATTATCAACGGTCTGAATGCATTTCAAAAAAAATACAGTCCGGAAAAAGGACGTTGGGGAGCACATCAGGCACAACCAATATTAAAGAGCGTATACCGCGCTTGCAAAAAAGCCTTTGCAGCAGAGTGCGAAACAACCGCCAGGAATAGATTTCGCAGCATTGACGATATACTGATTACGGTTGTCCTTTATCCCAGCTATGCGCTTTATCATAAACGCGCAGTCTTGCCAGAGAGGGATAAAAAACTCAGTCATATATATATATCAATTATAGATGACCTGGGCAAGAACGAAGTCAGTTGGAATAAAAATCCTCCCTCGAATATTAGGCTGATACCTCTATCAAAAATATAATAGCCCTGATATACTATCGCAACAAAATAGGTGCAAATATGGAAGATAATATAAAAGCAATAGCCAATTCACAGATAATCTTAAGGGAAGAGTATGACGATTGGGCAATATTGTTTGACCCGGATAGCGGCAGGGTATTCGGCCTTAATCCTGTTGCACTACTTATCTGGAAGATGCTTGACGGCAAGCATACAGTTAGCGATATCGCCAAAAAGATTAGGGAAAAGCACACAACTGTGCCGGATGAGTGCGAAGAACACGTGCGTAAATTTTTAAGAAACCTTAAAGATAAGGATTTTGCTATTTACAAGGATAAATAATTATTTTGCTTAAGAAACCATCTGTTTTTTATTTATCAACAGGTTTTTTCAATACCCAATTAACAGATGGAGGGACAAGAAGTATTTTAACCCTTTTAGAAAAGCTGCATCACGATGGATTTGATATCCGCTTCTTAAATCTCACCCAAAAAAATTCCTTCAGCCAAAAAGATCTAGCGCGTAAAATAAAACAGAAAGAAGCAAGAATTTCTTCCTCTGACAATAACGAGATGACAGTTTATTTAAAAGGATATTCCTTCCCTTTTACATTTTATTTTTGTAATGTTGATATAATAGACGCGTACCGCAATCACCGGCGTAAAGCATTCGATCTTCTGACAGGCGCATGGAGAGAGATCCTTGCTACCAAACGTTGCGATGTAGCCATAACCTCAGAAGTGGATGTGTTCTCCATGACCGCTGCTCTTAATTCTGCGCAGGTCAGGCTGCACAGATTATCCTCGCCAGCGGTATTTAATAAAAAGCAGATGCCTTACTTAGCATATTTTATTAGGATTATGCCGCAATTCCGCTTTGTTTGCGCGGGAAAATTCCTGCAGCGTAAATTAAGAGAAGATTACGGGCAAGCAAGTATTAATCTCCCTCCCCAGATCAATTCCCATAGATTTAGGCCGCATAATCGCCGGCGGGAATTTATCAGTACGGTCTGCCGCTCCTTGTCCCATAAAGGTTTTATTCTTTTTATTAATATTGCCAAGAATATGCCAAAGAGAAAATTTCTGCTCATAGCAAAAGCAGAAGCAGCAGTATTATTAAAAGAAAACAATATTCACAACGTAAAAATTGTGTGGCCGGTCAAAGACATGAGCAATGTTTATGACAAAACAAGGGTTTTACTGGTCCCTTCTCTCTGGGAGGAGCCTTTTGGCAGGGTAATTACCGAAGCAATGGCCTGTGGGATCCCGGTAATTGCCAATGACGTCGGCGGGATAAGGGAAGCGTTAAACAGCGCAGGATTTTTAGTAAAGATAAGCGAAGATCTAAGGGGCAAGATAGATTTTCAGACCGCCATCAGGTATCATATTGGTGCATTGTCCAGTTACCTGAAGCATTTACGTTATCTGGATGATCCGCGTCATTATCAGGAAGCTGCGCAGAAATCTTTATCTGCTGCTGCCAAGGTACAGAGAAAAGCAGAGAAAGCTTATCAAGGCCTTAGGAAAAAATTGGTTTCTTATATAAAAATAAAAAGGAGGTGAAAAATGATCAAGATACTTAAAAGAAAAAGAACAGAGTTAGAAAATGGGACAAAATACGAGCAGCCTGAGCTTATAGATATCGTCCAGCCTAATTTGAAGGGCGATCATCCTTACAACCCTTGTTCAGTTGGTAATGGCGATGCTGGTTGCGGAGAAGGCATCGGTGCTTCCTCCTGTGGTTCTGGTACTGGAATCGTAGAATAGATGATCTTGGGCTAATTAAATTGTGGTCCCATAAAAAGAGCGAGGATTGGTTCAGCCAATAGGATTTCTTTCGTTGATGATTAATTTTAACGTTTCAGCCAAAGAATACTTTGGCTGCCAACCAAACCTTTGTTGTATTTTATTAATATTAGGTTTTCTGCGTTGCATATCTTCAAATCCTTCTCCATATGCTGCCTCATAAGGCAAATAGCGTATTTCCGATTTGCTCCCGGTAATCTCTACAACCTTTTTGGCTAATTTTTCTATGCTTATTTCTTCGATACTACCGATGTTAAAGACTTCACCGTTTCCAGCCTCTGGCTTTGCCAGCAACAAAAAAGCCTCCAGTACATCCAACACACAGCAAAAGCAGCGGGTTTGAGCTCCAGTCCCAAAAACAGTCAAAGGTTTACCCAAGAGCGCTTGATCAATAAACTTGGGAACAACCATCCCATAGTAACCGGTTTGGCGTGGACCAATAGTATTAAAAAGCCGACAAATAACAACAGGCAGATTATTTTGTTTGTAATAAGCTAATGCCAAAAACTCGTCTATACTTTTTGAACAAGCGTAACTCCAGCGACTACGGGTAATTGGTCCTAATAACCGATCGTCTTCTTCACTAAAGCTCTCATTCATCCCTTTCCCATAAATTTCTGAAGTAGAAACAATTATCACTTTCTTGCTATGGCGATTGGCAATTTTCAGAACAAGACCTGTCCCCTCGACATTGGTTTCAATTGTTCTGACTGGATCTTTCATTACGAGCGTTACCCCAACAGCTGCCGCCAGATGAAAAACAATATCACATTCACTCACCAGCCGATCTAAAACCGCTTCGTTTAAGATATTTTCTAACACAAAATTAAAGTTCTGATTAGGCGTTAAATTTTCTATATTTTTGTAATCACCAGTTGAAAGATCATCGATAACAAATACCTTTTCCCCCAATTTGATGCACTTTTCGGCCAGGTGACTGCCAATAAACCCTGCACCACCAGTTATTAATACTCTCATAAATTTTCCTTTTCCATCTCTTTCCAGAATTGGCCATGGAGGCTTACGCTCAGCCTGTAAGCCGGAATAACTTTTGCCGCGCGGCTGACATTTTCAAAAGCAGTGCGTTTTAAATCTATTTTCAAAATGTCCTCCCCGTCTTTCCAGTATGACTGGCTGATTTGTTGAGATGAATTGGCCATCAATATTGCCTCTTCCCATTTTTTTAAAGTCACAATTTTATCATTTTTTGATTGCTCCAGAAAGAATATCGCTTTTAAGGGAAGATATTCTTCGGCTTTCCAGGTCGGCTCTCCGGTCTGGCTAAAATACACGCTCCAGGTGGGAAGAGGATGAACAAAATATTCTCCTTTTGAATTCTGCAAAACCAGGACCATGTCGTCGCAAAGAGCTCGCCACGGTTTTGGGATGCGGCGGCAGCAAGTGGATTTACCTGTTCCCCCAGGAGCAGCCAATAAATATCCATTGCCGCCTTTACCGACAAAACCCGCGTGCATAAAAAAACCGCCATATTTTAAGATGCTTCTATAGAAAACGAAGAAAACCCTCATCATTTTAATCGTGTCACACATCTGATTTTCACTCATTCCTATTTCATATATTACAGCTCGGCCACCTTGACGATAATATATGATTTCCTTTCCTATATTTAATTGCTCCCATACACTCTTTGGATATCTATCCATAACATTTTTAGTTTCGGATTTATTGGAAGTGAAAATTATTTTTAAATATTTGCATTGAGAAGAAGGTTTGAGCCGTAGTATTTTTGCGAATTTCTTAAGCCATCGCCTGGTGCTTTTAGTAGAGGTAAGATACCATCCGCGGCCGCTAATTAATTTAAATTTATATCCCCGCATAGACCTCTAACGGATTCGCAGTAAGATTTTTACTCATTTTTCCCATACTTCCTTTATTTGCTGTATATCAAGCTAAGTTTAGATTAACAAAAAATAGATTTGCAGTCAAGAAATTGGGTGTCTCTTAAAAGAAAAACAGGCCAACGCCAAGATTAATTACATTGTTTTTGTATCTGTCATTCCCAAAATATCCATTATAATCCAAAGATATGGCCGCAAAATCAAAAAGCAAAAACCCTGCGCTAATACCGGCACTGGCATAACAATCAGCAGGATTATTTACAGGGACTGCCCCATGACTGCCGTCAATAGATTGCAAATTAAATTGTATATTTCTATCATTGTCTAACAACTGCCTATTTACGCGCACATTAGCGCTTGCGATAAAAGTGTTTTTGGGAGCAACTGGTTTTTTAAAATCAATATCACATCCAATCCCAAGATCCAAAGTCTCGTTGCGCTGATTATTATAAGTCATTTGCAAATATTCCTTCTGTCCATTTTCAGAATATCCGTCAACGCCAATATTTTGATAAGTTGTATTTACCATTAGGCCTGTTTCAAGCCCATCTACAAAAGTCGGAAGCCTATAACCCCCGCTAACCCCGACATTATATTGGTAGCCATTGGTAGATGCAGAGACACTTTCTATCACAGGGCCAAGAGTAATTTGGCGGGCAATATTTCGATATTGCAAATTACCCAATCCGGTTATTGCATTCAAATAAAATAAATCCTGCCGATACTCAGCAAACAAAGAAAATGCGGTATTATTCAAATCGTACGTAAATGCGCCTCCATCTATAGATCCCCTATTTTGAGAAGATGAAAACCCTGCCCCAACAGAGAGGGGCTGGCTAATCCGATAAATGCAGCCGACATTCATACCCGGGGTGTTTGTGTTTGGGTCGGCATCCGCAAATATATTTAGTTTTTCTTTGGAGGCTGATTGCTGCGACAACCTTTGTCTAATAATATCGTTTCGTACTGTTGCAGCCTTGTACGGCGTCTCGGTCAAGCCTGCAAAATAATACGGCGCCTGTAAAACGCTATAGTAATAATCAGCCATGATCCTGTAAGCCGCTTGTGTTGGATGGGCTATATCCCAATAAACATAATTATCAGGATTGACACCAGAGTGTGCATTGGCGCAATCCTCCGGGCCATATAAAAAACCATATCTGGTTTTGTTGCTAATCGCATCGGCAAATAAACCGCGAAGATCGATCTGTATAACATCGAATCCAATACTATTGACACCGCTCCTAACCGTTTCATTGTACTGTTCCGACATTCTTTTGGCCTCAATAGATGTATCTCCGGTATCATAAAAAATCGGTATATTGGACAAGTCAGGTAAATTCCCCAAAACAATTATTCTTGCTCCGGCAGCATGAAGCTTATTTAAAGAATCGGTTATATTCGGGCCGCATTCGGTTGTAACTTGAGCCGCAGTTTTTCCGGTTTGCCCTAGAAAATAACCAATGATGTCGTTTCCGCCAATATACAGCGAATAAAAAGCTTTTGAGTTAAGGCTTCCCTCTCTTGTAATTAACTGGTTAACCTGGGTTCTTGCTCCTCTGTGATGATCCATACTAGCACCGGTTACCCTGCTCTCATATCCGGATTCAGCACCGCCATAGCAAAAATTATTTCCACCGGCATCGGACTTTATTACTGTTTGGCCGTATTCTTCCGCAAGAAATTGCGCCCAATTTTTAGAATTTGGCTGCTTGCTCCCTCCTGGAATACTGGAATCACAACCAGGATTGTTGCCAATATCCGTCAAGCTGTCTCCAAGAAAATAAAAATTACTGAACTGCCCGGCAAATACTGCGTGGGAAAGAAAAAAACAAAAAAAAGCACAAAGGAAAAACTTTTTCATAATCAAGTAACAACATTATACGTGTAACAAGGTTTAGCGGTCAAGGCGGGAAACTTTATTAAACCTTATCTGATTTGTGATAACTATTTCTAAGTGTTATACTTTTGCCATCTCTTATGAATAAACGTTTTATTATTATCGCTGGAGCCAACGGGACAGGCAAAACAACCCTGGCCATTGAATTCCTCAAGAAAAACAAGATCGCATTTTTAAATGCTGATAATATTGCCCTTTCGATAAGCAAAGATCTCGGGAAGAATAGAATAAAGGCTGGCAAGCAGTTTATTGCTAAGCTGGAAAACTGCATAACCCTAAAAAGATCATTGGCAATTGAGTCAACCTTGGCAGGCAAGTATCTAATAAGAACCATTAAAAGGGTGAAAAAGCTCGGTTATACCATTTCCATAATTTACTTTTTTGTCGATACCCCTGCAGTGGCTCTAGCCAGAATAAAGTCAAGGGTTGAGGCCGGTGGCCATGATGTTCCTAAGGAAGACGTTATTCGTCGATTTTCTCGTAGTAAAATTAATTTTTGGACAATATACCGTCCCCTTGCTGATGAGTGGGCACTATTCTATAATGGGATGGAAAGATTAATTCCCGTTGCCAGTGGTGGAAAGAAGGATTTTGACATTATAAATGAAGAGCTTTTTTCTTTATTTAATAAGGAGAATAGATAAATGACAAATAAATTATATGAATTCTTTCTGGAAATGCTTAAAATTGGCAATCGAGCCGTCCAAAAGGCCCAAGAAAACAATCGCAAGAAAGGTATTCCTAATGTCTATGCTAAAAACAATAAAGTTATCTTTGAATTACCTAACGGAAAAACAACAACGGTTAATCCCTTCTAAATTACACCATTTCAGCCATCAAACAATCTCTGATTTCAGAAAACTCATTTGATTCCTGATATTTAGCTACTACTATCCAATTGCAAAACTCGCCTGCCCGGCAAATACTGCGTGGGAAAGAAAAAAACAAAAAAAAGCACAAAGGAAAAACTTTTTCATAATCAAGTAACAACATTATACGTGTAATAAGGTTTAGCGGTCAAGACGGGAAACTCGCCCAATCAAAACTCGCAATGAAGTTCTGCTGTTAGGCTATTTTTAATAGACTTATCATTTAACCCAAACGTATAACCAATGTCCAATTTTGTTCCATTAATAAAAGGAGAACGTGCCCCCAACAATATAAAAGTTGGTGACGGCGAAAGGGAATTGTTTCCCACATATTCGGCAAAGATCTCTCCACTACCTTCAAACACCGGCTGCTCTACCGCACAAGAATAGGAAAAATAATCGTCCTCAACACGCCCTGCATTTATACCAGTATTTACATAACCAAAATTCAAATGCAAATGTGCAAGGCCAATTTTTCTGGAATAAATAAAAAGCAATCTGCAGTCATTATCCCCACTCCCCAATCCCTGATACGGATTAGCATTACTAAACTTGAAATCCAATCTGGCAGCCAGTCCATCGTGATCGTCTCTCTGCCAAAAACGATACTTTGCATGCAGATAAATATCGTTTAATCCAACCGGATCGGATATTGTATAAGGGACTGCGACTGCTAGATCGAAGTGAGGCAAAATACCATGCCTAAAAATAAGGCCAACTGCATTAGTTAAAACTGTCTGCGTATTGGTAGTTCCTACCCCTGCGTCAATCTCTGATCTTCCGGGAGCTACCGTATAAACGGTGTCAGTCACCAATGGAACAGCCGCAAAAACAGGTGCAATTAAAAATAATATAATAAAAACACTAAGAAATAACTTCATTATTTTTACTTTTTAAAGAATAGCCAATTAAGACTTCCCCGATAATTACGGTTACAATTGTTCCCACAATGATCGGCAAGGCGGTCCACATAAAATCCTTTCCCGGCTGAAAGATTAATATTATTACAGTCACCAAGAGTATTACTTCGGCTGCTGCTGCCAGCAAAAACGCAAACCACTCCGGACCTGGAACCTGGTAAGGCCGGCTTATGTTTTTATCCCGCTTTCTTAAAGCAATATAAGCCGGAAAAAGGACTAAATAAGAAAAGAGCTCTATGACCAGACAAAAAGCAGTTACATGCCAAAACATTTCCGATGCAGTATCTGCAAAAAACCAATAAACAACTATTATAACAGTAGAAATTATTCCCGATATAACCGACGCCCCGATTGGCGCACCCTTTTTGCTCATTAAGCCGAATATTTTAGGCATTTCGCCATTATTTGCGGCTTCTGCTATGGACCGGTTTTGACCCAGGGTCCATGCCACAATTCCAGTAAAAAGAGTGCTCAGTACCAGCATCCCAACAGTAATCGTCACTACCCTGCTCAACTCATGCGTATCAAATGCAATTATAAACATTTGGATAATCCCGCTAGAAACATTGATTTCGTTCGCCGGAACAATTACCCAGATTAAAAGTGTTGAAATAAGGTATAAAGCCGCAATCGCAACAGCAGAAAAAATTACAGCTTTGGGAACATCCCTTTTGGGATCTTTCATCTCTCCCGCAGCGCTGGAAACCAGTTCACAGCCCAGCAAGTTATAGATGATGATTGGGATAAAAATTACCGCTGCATTAAGGCTGGGCAATATATTAACCAAATTAATCTCATTGGCAATGTGGCCATGTTTCAAGAAAAACATCGCGGCCGCCAAAACCATCCCAACTGCAATTAAGATTTTAGAGATTGAACCAAGATTGGTTATCCATTTTGAAGACTCAAGTGAACAGATATTTACTGCGGTTGTTACCCAAATCATTACAATCCCGATTAAAACCTGGTCCCAAAGCGTCAACCCCGGGAAAAACATATGTCCCAATATTTCCGCAAACGCAATATAGATTGCCGGAATCCAAATCGGCAGAGAGACCCAATAATACCAAATAGTACGCGCTGCCCACCTTTTCCCAAAGGCCCTCTTAACCCAGGCATATATTCCTCCCTGTTCAGGGTAGGTTGAACCTAATTCAGCGGAAATTAACCCGGAAGGCAAAAAATAACCAACAATAAATATTAGCCACCAAGATATGGCCGATGGGCCGATTGCAGCAGCAGTAGCAATTGCTTCTACACCGAAAATGGCACAAAAGGCAAAAAAGAAAAGATCCCAAAACCCTAAAACTTTTTTTCTTTCCATGTTTTGAATTATACCAAAACCTACCAAAGACTTAAAGTTTTAAACTCGCCTGCCCTGAGCGAAGTTGTCTCGAGCGAAGTCAAGACATGTCGGATTTTTCGGCACTGTGGCGAAGTTTTAGACAGCTGGGGTATTAGCGTAAGCCTCAATCATCTGCTTTTCCCTTTTTATTTCTGCTAACAGTTCCTTTTTGGTCGGTAGGTACAATTTATACTTAGAAGCAAAAATCTGTCTATTTTCCCTGGGCAGCGTATATTTAACAACTGCCTCTTTTTTATCTTCGCACAGAATAAGTCCAACAGTCGGATTGTCGTCTGCCTGTTTCATTTCTTGATCATAATAATTCACATACATTTGCATTTGTCCGATATCTTGATGAGCAAGTTTTCCAACCTTAAGGTCAATAAGCACGTAACATTTTAATATTGTATTATAAAACACCAAATCGATATAAAAATGATCCCCCTCTAGGGTTATCCTTTTCTGTCTGGCAACAAAAGAAAACCCCCTCCCCAACTCCAAAACAAATTTAGAAAGGTTATCAATTAAAGCTTGCTCCAAGCTGCTCTCGTACAACTTAGGAGAAGAATCCAAACCGGTAAATTCCAAGACATATGGGTCTTTGATAATATCATCATATTTTTTAATTTCCTGCCCTCTCAAGGCCAACCGTATTACCTCTTTTTTATCTTTACTCAAAGCAATCCGTTCATAAAGCAGAGAACTTTTTTGACGCTCCAGCTCCCTTACTGACCAGTTATTCTTAACACTTTCAATCTCATAAAAATCCCTGGCAGCTCTATTTTCTACTCTCATTAAAATACGATAATGGCTCCAGGATAATTCTGCACACAGTGTGTGCAGAAT
>JAPLLA010000057.1:11397-26622 GCA_026387795.1 Candidatus Saganbacteria bacterium
ATCTTTATACATCAAATAAAATTGACGAAGATGCCAGAGATGACTAGGCAACCATCCTTGTCCATATTTGGCAGATAGACGTTGCGATAATTCCTCAATAGTTCGTTCTCCATAACCAGCCCGCTTTTTCCCTTTTTGTTCATATAAAACAATTTCCCGGCCGATCATCCAGAAAGCTCTTACCATTTCACAATTTACGGCACGGACAATGCTTCCCCTTGCATTACCGATAATATTGCTGATTCGCTTATAAAAACCTGTTTTATCTAAAAAATGTCTTTTGCTCATACCGCACTATATGAGCAATTTGCCTTCCTGCTCTTTTGGCTTAATTCACGAGGGATTTAGCCCGAGCAAAGTCGAGGGCTGTCGGATTTTTCGACACTATGGCGAAGTTTTAGACAGGTCGGGGAGCTTTTCTTTATTTCAAGCCCTTTATCTGCTTCATTGCGGTTTTGACCATTTTTCCAAAGCTCTTATCTTTCCGCCTCTTTTCCAGGCTCGACATGGCATAAAAATCAGATTCTTTCTTTAGTTTAATATAATTCGCATACTGGTCTTTACTTATTTGCCCGGACTCAACCGCAGATATTACAGCGCATCCGGCTTCGTGACAATGAGTACAATCTGAAAACTTACATTCCGCAGCAAGCGTTAAAATATCGCCAAAAACCTCGTCCACCGCCCCGCCAGCATCAGCCACGCCGACCTCCCTGATACCGGGATTATCAATTATCATGCTCCCATTACTTAAGGTAAACAGCTCGCGATGCGTAGTGGTGTGTTTTCCCTTCTTTGTCGACAGGCTGATCTCTTTAGTTTTAAGCAGCTCTTTTCCCAACAGTTTATTTATAATAGAGGACTTCCCTACGCCGGATGATCCGAGAAAGCAATAAACACTTTCTCTTTTTAACACTTTATGTAAATTCTCTATCCCGCCGCTATCAGAGGTGCTAGTGGTTACAATCTCAATGCTTGGGAATCTCTCTCTAACTTGCGCGATTTTTTCTTCTAACTCGGCTTTGGAAATGAGATCCGTTTTATTTAAAACAATTACCGGAGCAATCTTTCCAGCCTTAATAAGGATTAAATAGCGCTCAAAACGATTCAAATTAAAATCACGGTCAATCGCTTGTACAATAAAGGCAATATCAACATTAGCAGCAATTGGCTGAACCCCATCTTTCCCTGCGGCTTTTCTCTTTAAGAGGCTTCGTCTAGGCAGGATTTCTTCAATAACAGCATTGTCATAGCCAAGCTCGAGAATCTTTACCAAGTCTCCAACCACCGGATAATCAAGCTGAGATATCGCTGCATACATGATTTTACCGGTGACCTCGGCCCAAAACTCATTGTTTTCGCATAAGACCCTATATTTGCCCCGATATTGGGCCACTACCCTGGCGATCGCATGTTTTGGTGAAGATTGTTTCATTTTTTAGTTTCCCAAAAACCCCATCGCAATCTTTGTAAACAGAGAGGGATTCTCCAAGTGTACATAGTGGGCAACGTTTTTTATTAATCTGATTTTACTTCCCGGTATTTGTTTTGCAAGCACCCTCGCCTCATCCGGCCGGATAAGGATATCATCTTCCCCTTCGATTATTAAAGTCTTAGCTTTGATTTCAGATAAACGGCTGCGAGTATCGAATTTAGCCATTGCATCTACCTGGGCGCTAAATCCTTCCGCTGTCGAAGGATAAGGATACTTACTGGCATTCTTAATAAAAGTTTCAACAAACAATCCGGAATCAAAAGTCTTCTTAGAAAATAGCCAAGAGCTCCAGGTTGTAATCCACTTTTCAATAGGTTCTTTTTCTTTGAGTTTTTTTGCAAACCCGGAAAAGAGGACATTGTTCCTGCTTGAGGAAACAGGAGCTGTTCCTTCCAAGATCAGCTTATTGACTCGTTTTGGATAGTTGATAGCAATCTCCTGGGCAATATATCCTCCCATTGAATGGCCAATCAGATGTGCCCGCTTAATGCCCAAATAGTTTAGCAACTTTACCGCATCATCTGCCAGGTGACGGATAGTATGCGGTTTTTTAAAGATACTGCTTCTGCCAGAACCAGGGTTATCAAAGACAATAGTCTGAAATCGTTTAGAAAAACTTTTAACTACCCCACCCCAGCATGAATTATCAGCACCCAGACCAGAAATCAATAAAAGCGGCTCGCCACTGCCGGAAACCTCGTGGTAAAGCATAAGTCAACCTCCAGCTATCATAATTGTATCGTAATTGCAATTATTGTAACATTTTAGCCTATGGCTTAAGGTGCTTAAACTTTTCAAGATGGAAATATTGCCCCGTTAATAGTAAAATAACAGCGTGAATAAATTTTTTTGTTGGCTGTTTAGCTTCCTTGCAATTATCTATTTCTTCCCGTGCCCTGCTGGAGCTTATTCTGTCCGTTCTCTTGGGATGGGAGATGTTTATTCTGCTGCAGCTCATGATCCATCCGGCATCTTTTACAATCCTGCTTATTTAGCCAGGGCAGACAGTATCAGGCTCGCCTTTGATGATACCCCTCGCCCCAACCTTGCTTTTAGCATTGGCGACCTAGGCATAGCCGGTTCTGATACCGATCTGGGTTCGGTTTATTCTTTAGCTCAAGGATTTAGTTCTTATTCATTTCTACGTTTGGGAGTTGGGATGAAATTCTTAAATGATAAAAATGATTTTGACGTTGGACTAGATGCCGATATCAATAAAAACCTGGGTTTTTCTCTTGCGGGCTTAAATATAAGAAATATCTTGGTACCGGGAACAATGCCTGTGACCTTAAGCATTAAGACCGAAGATGGCGATAAATGTTTAGGAATAACATATGATAGGGGCTTTAGAATAGGTTACGAGAATCAAGTTACAGCCAAGGCCTTTTGGCGCTTAGGTTACAATGTTGATCATCCAACTTTTGGCTTAACTATACCTTTAAATCAAAACGTTGATTTTGATCTGGCACTCGATGCTATACAGGATAACTCAAAAATTCTTTGGGGGATTAATCTTTTCCGCAATACCGAGAATAAACGAGTCAATTCCAATCACAGCATTAATTTTGGCCCGGCCATTGAAGGAAGGGACAAATTTATCACAATCGAGGGATATAACATACACTACGTAGAAGCTGGAAAAGGCTATCCATTAGTTTTGATCGGTGGTGGAATCCACTATACGCACCATTGGGATCCCTACATGAAAGAATTAGCAACTCATTATCGAGTAATTAATATCGATCAGCTTGGCGCTGGGGAATCGGACAAGCCGCAGTATTTTTTTGGTTATACCATTGAAGAGCAGGGAGAGATCATTAACTCTCTGCTTGATAAAATTGGCATCAAAGAGTGTTATGTCTTGGGTTATTGTTATGGGGGCTCAATCGCCTTTTATTTGGCGGATCAGTATCCTGAAAAATATAAAAAAATAATTGCGATCGAAGGATTTGTCCGAGGCATTACTACTATCCCACTGTCTGACAATAATCAATCTCGATTAGCTGCAGATCAAATGAAGCATCAAGTAGAATATCTCAATGCCTACTTGGTCAAAGATTACGTCACTTTCTCTTACCGCTTAGATTATCCATATTTTAACGGAAAAATGTGGTACCAATTAAACAAGGAAGTATTATATATTGATTTAAGAGATTCGGTAAAAGACCTCAAAGCTCCAGTTTTATATTATGCTGGAACAAAGTCTTGGGCCTATGATTTTTTAGGCCCAACCAAAGATTATCTTAAAGCTAATGTAAAAAACCTTGAATATCTTGAAATTGAAGGGGCAGGACATGATGTCGATCGTTTTGACCAAAAGAAATTTATGTCTACGATTTTAAGCTTTATGCAAAACCAGTGATTTTATTTCTTCAACCCCAACTTGAACTATCCGCCCCCAACCCCACTATTAACAGAATCGGCTCGCCGCTGCCAGAAACTTCGTAGTACAACATTTCAACTTCTCCTTACCTGAAGTATATCAAATTCACCGTAGGTGGGAAACTCGCTTGTCCCGAGCGTAGCGAGGGGCTTGTCCCGAGTTTATCGAGGGAGCGAATTGGGGAGAGGCCAATTGCAGCTTCTACTGTTGCAAATCAAGTATTTTTAGAGCTTGTTTGGCAGCCATTTTCACAAAGGTATCACTATCGTTTTGAGCGACTGTTAATATTTTCATTCTTACCCTGGGATCCTTTGAGCCCGAGATACCAAGAGCGTTAATTGCGGTTGTTCTTTCACCAAAATCTTTGCTGTCAACTGCGTCAAGCAATATCTGAACATACTTTTCATCCGCTAATTGAGCTTCTCCAATCACTATCATTGCCAATCCTTTATTTCTAGGATCTGCAAGCCATTGATCAAGCAGCTGATAAAGCCTGGGATCATTAATCCCAGCTCGCAGGGCAGCTGCCAGTGCTGTATATTGATCTTTATTATCACTTAAGCCCAATACTAACTGAACAATGGCTTCATCCGTAACTCCCCCTTCCAAATCAGCTAAACTGGCTCCTACTAATGGATCATCCGTTTGCTCAACTTTGTCGGCAAAAACCTTATCTCTAAGAAATGCATACATCAACCTGCCAAAGGAGCGCATCCCCTCCGGTGTATCGGGATCATTTAATATAGCGATAAATTCATCCCGGCCTTCCAAGTAAGCATCCACTGCCGAAGCAAACATTTCGCTCATGTTGTCTCGGGGATGCCCAACCTTTTTGCTTACTTTCGGCACATAATTGGAGTCATCGATTATTTGGCTATTATCAGAATAAAGCGATAAACAATACAAATAAACCAAGGTTTTATTCTCACTAATATTGGATGTAGGACTTACCGCAAAAAGATGCTTGAATAAAGCGTGTCCCATTTCGTGAGTAGAAACATTTCTTAGCCCTTGGCGATTTATGCCGATTTTTAAACAATTATCCGCATTCACATATTTCCCTTCTTCCTCATTATTGTCCTGCGGTTTAAGATAAACTTCTACCACCCTGACCTTTTTCTCGTCTGGCAAAAGAACGTTAATCCGTTTCACCATCTCATATAGCTCCTGAATCTTTGCCTGGTCAGCACCTTCTTTAGGTAGGATAAATTTTACTTGATCCGAACCTTCTCCCAAAGTTATTGTTTCCCCGTCCGGTTTATAATTCCCTGGATCTGGACTCGCTTGAGAGATTGCAAATTGCGAAAAACCATTACTTACAGGTCCAGTAGATCCAGTCATTTGAACAGGATTCTTTTTTATCCCTCTTGCGGAAAAAAGCAAAACCAGAAAGTGATTTGCCGAAAAGTGAGTAAACCTCTCGCTCCCTTTTTGCGGCAGCGGCCAATTACTTAAGTCATCTTCGAGGTCGTCTTTTGGCGTGGATAATACGATTTTATTGGAAGGAATCTGCAGCTCAATGTTATAATTGTCAAGAAGATAACGACAGATCTTCTCCTGTTTCTCGGGTGTCAATTCCCCAAATTGCTGGAAGACCCTCCATTCTTGGATCGGCTTTCCACTGCAATAATCCTCACGGATCGCTGTTTGCCACTGCTCAAGCGCCCTTTGCATTTGCGCGTCTCGTGTGTAATCCAGGGTTGGCAACCCTTGTTCAGTAGTTGCTGTGTTTGAGGCCTGGTATGTTTCGCTATAACAAATAGCTCTATCTATGGCGATCATATAATATATAATCGAGACAAATATCGATTTTCTTGCATAATAACAAGCAATATTTGTTGAACCTTTATTTTTGCTTTGATACCCGGATTGTTATATAATCCTTTTCAGCAACAATGACACAGAAACAGCTAGCAAAAATTGCTTTACTTGTTATTTTCGTCGCAATATATCTGGTGCGGGGAGTACTTCTTCCAATTGTCCTCTCTATAGCACTTTTTTACATATTAAACCCTCTAACCAATCTTATAGAGAAACCCTTTCCCCAAAAAATGCCTGGCAGGCGCGATATAGCAATCTGTGGATCGTTTGCTGCATTTATTGTAGTAATCGTACTGGCATTTGCATATATAGTTCCGCAGATGATTAGCCAGTTTGGGGCCCTTGTGTCAAATTTCCCAGGTTACTTTCAATCTGTAATCGATTCAATAGCTTCAAGTAAGCAATGGTATCTCAGGGAAAAACTCCCTCCCCAGATTGATACAGCGGTTTTAGATGCAGTAAAACAGACACTAGGATGGCTAGTCACCTTTTCCCAAAGCATGGTCGCAAATATGCTTGGCATGCTGAGCCAGCTCCTTGGCCTGGTAGTTATCCCTGTCATTGTGTATTTTATGCTTCGGGAACAAGGCAACCTGTTGGAAGGCGTGCATAAGCTGGTTCCCCCAATATTGCAAGAACCGGTTAAAGAAATCCTTGAAAAGACCGCTCTTGTACTAAAAAGCTATGTTGAAAGCCAGCTCATCATCTGTTCATTGATCGGTATAATCACATGGATAATACTCTCTTTTCTGGGAGTCCCCTTTGCGCTGGTCATTGCTATTATAGCCGCAGTAACTGAACTGATCCCTGTAATCGGACCAATTATTGGCGGGATACCTGCAGTGGTGCTAGCTGCTACGATCTCTCCAATGACTGCTTTATATGTGATCATATTGTACGGGACAGTACAGTTCGTCACCGGATATATTATTGCGCCAAAGATCATGGGAGACAAACTTGGCATCCATCCATTGACTGTTATTCTGGGGGTTTTGATCCTTGGAAACCTTATTGGTGTCTGGGGAATATTTTTTGCTGCTCCAATAATTGCAATCCTTAAGATAATTTATCTGGAAATTATTAAAACTTAATTTAAATCCGCACTAAAAGAATGAGGCTGGAGATAAAATGAAAAAAATACTCGGGACCGCTTTAGTTTTGTTGTTGTTTGTTCCGATCGCTTACGCACAGGATTTAAAACCTATTTCTGAGTTTGAAGGGGGAAAGCTCTATCAAGCAGGAAAAATCAATGTTGTGGTTATGAAAGGCGATTTTCACCAGATGGGCCGCCAGTATGGGGCATTACTAAAGGATAATTTCAAAGAATTCTACGACATGATGGTAAAACAAACAGGGATTGGAACAGAAAAAGCTCCTTACGACGAGATACTGGCTGACTCAAAAGCTGGATTAGAAACAGTTCCTTTTTATGTTAGGGAATGGGTTCGAGGAATGGGAGAAACATCTGGATTAGGAGCAGACAAACAGGTCATCTTTACTGAAGCGCTTACTGCCCTATTAATGTCTGGCAGCTCTTGTTCAGGAATGATCGCTTGGGACCAATACAGCAAAGATGGTTCAACTGTTGTTGGCCGCAATTGGGACCTTGGGACAAAAGCGATTGAACCTTACCAAAAATTTATGACAGTTGCAGTATTTAACCCCACTGGATACGGGCAAGGAGTTGCAGACATCAATTATCTTGGACAAATCATGTGGCAGTCCGGGCTTAACCAATCCGGACTTTTTTACGATTTGCAAAACGGCGGGATGTGCGACAGCACTTCTGCCAAGAATCGTCTCAATTCCAACTCAGCCCTGATGTCGATGCTGCTTGATTCAACCTCATTTAAACAAGTTGAGGCTTTTTTTGACGGAGTACGCGCCCAAGGTGGGCTTTTGATCATTGCTGCTGACGCTAAACAAGGAGCTTGTTTTGAATGGGCAACATCAGATTACAGAAAACGGGTAGACGATGAGAAAGGGCTGGTTACTTCTGCAAATAATTTTACAGACCCGACCTGGCCTACTATGACCTATATCCCGGAAGGAGAACATGGAGGGTTTACCAAAGAAAGGACTAATAACCTGCTCGCTATGGGTAAAAAATATAAGGGGCAGATCGATGCCGATCGGATGATGAAAATCTTTTCAACCACTATTCCAGAAGGGGGCCCTACTTTTCCGGAAGAAGGAAGCCTTAAAACTTACTACTCGATCGTAGCGGTCCCCAAAGAACTTAAGCTTTGGTTAAATGTTCACGGCCTACAGGATTGGACAGAGATAGATCTTAAACCGCTGTTTGAATGATGTAAAAAAGGCTCTTAAGATCGCCTGGCAAATTTATCCATAAATTCTTCCCCAAAGATTCTAACTCTGAGGTCCCAGGCCAAAGATTGATCATTGGCAATGGCGGTTTGGTTTTGAAAACTAAGCTCGTCACCGTGGAGTAATCCAGAACCGAGCATTTTTATCAAAAGCCGGTGGGGTAAATTTTCGGCAACAAAATCAGCTGGAGTTTGCTGATAAGCCCCACAAATCCTCTCCCCACGGAATTTTCTACAGAAGGCGGCAATAAGCGGAAGCTCCGGTTCCAATCTTTCCTCGTCCCATGTCATTCTTGGCCAAATTACCTGATCAAAGACCCGGGCCGCGCGCTGGGACGTTTTTGGGTTGCCAAAATCTGCATTGTGAATGGTCGCACATTTCATATAAATTGCAATCTGGGGAGAATTGAAGTAAGTAACAAGCAGCTCGTCGTATCGCTCATCACACGGCGCTGGTGGATCAACAAGACGATAAAGAGCCAGGGTAACTTTAGTTTCTAATGAAAGTTTATTTGGCCGGTCATATATCTCTTTTCTTAGGTTAGAAACATTATGCGCTTCAAGGGAGGTTCCAAAATGAAGTATCATGGGGACCTTCTCCTCCGTCGAAATTAATCCATCGTCAGCTATCAAGAGATCCGCAAGGCGGTAAACCGATTCAGATGGAAAAGCAGTTAAAATAGCTTGAACAAGCTCGGAACGCTTTTCTGGTGTTAGCTGCCTTAAATAATTTATTTGCGCATCAGCAACTTCATAAGCATATCCAGTAACAGCCAGCAAGCTTGTTAAAACATCTGTAACCGGAGCATCCGGAGGTGGCCACACACGAGCAACTTTTACTCCGACTTGCCAAAGCGCTTGAGCACCAGTTGCAATCGGAGCGGTTTTTAGAGCTTGGGGCTTGTGAAATCCCAATAAACCAGATAATCCACTGGTTAATCGATCCCAACCTCCAGCAGGAACTCTTGATTTCCCCTCACAAGTTAGAGGCACAGTAGCTGCCATATACTATATAATCGAAATAATTGCTATTTTTCTTGCATAAATACTGCAAAAAAGAATTCAAATATCGCGCGCTATGCAGGCCCAGATTATTATTTCTCCGGATAAAAACCGCAGCCTATAAAAAGATCGCTCCCTTTGATCCTCTTGATATATGAAAGCTTAGGACCTATCTCTTTGGCTTGCTTATATTTCCATTTGTAACCAACCCAGCCCTGCCCAGGATTTTGGGCAACAGAAATAAAATCTTTTATAAAAAACTTGCCGTCTACGTCCTTTAAGCCTATCAGGTTCTTGCCAATAAGAGAGTGGTCCGCACCATGCGCAAGGCATTTGCCGTTTAGATCAAAAACAAACAGATAAAGATTTTCCTGAGAAAACATCCCATCGAGTTTGTCGAATTCTTCAAAGGCCTTTCTCTGCCCATTCTTATAATAATAAGCCAGACCTGTTTGGGCCAATCGTCTAACCTGGTCTAAGACCTTCTCCTCAAAATACGCAAGATATTTATCCGTCAACTGGGCAACTTTACCCTCTTTAACCATCCTAGAAACAATTGCATTGATGGCCGGGATATCTTTTGCATACCGAGACTTCTTAGAGATCGCTAGGTAAAAGTCCTGGGTTGTTACATAAGGCGTTAAATAAGTAATTTGATTTTCTAACCCCACCTTTTTTAGCTCAAAAAGTCCGGCGTACATGCCGTAAATAAAATAATCGGCCTCGCCTTTCTCCAGTGCCTTAAAATTATCTTCTGCGGTCTTTAAACGCGACATTTTGAGTTTAGCTTCGATAAAACTGTCAAAATCCTGTCCATAACTATCCCCAACAGTTGTGGTCCCGCGCCTCCCAACCAGGTCATTCCAGTTGCGGTAACGAAAAACCTTATCTTTACGGACAAAAACCGCAACCGGGTCCTTGGCATAGGCAACAGAATAATCCAGATACGCTTTACGTTCTTTGGTTAAAAAAAGTGCCACAATCGCGTCAAGCTTGCCAGCCTGAGCCTCCTTAAAGACCTGATCCCAGCTGCCGGTAAATTCGTTTTTAAAGGGGATCCCAAGTTCCTTACAGGCTGTGGACAAAATTTCCGGTCCCACTCCAACAATCTTGTCTCCCTCCTGCCACATGAACGGCGGATATTCTGGATGGCCGGACATGAGCAGATAATCCCGGGTTTCCCGGTTGATACTAACAATAAAAGCAGTAATCGCTATAAATACGGTTATGACCAATAAAACAAATAAAAATTTAATTTTCATATTTTTACCTCTAGGGTTATTTTACCATACTCGCTTGCTCCAAGCGACCTTATCCCGTTTCACTTCCTCCTAGTAAAATAGTATACTTTTTGCATGCTACTTAATGGAAATACGGATCAATTTGATATTATTGTTATAGGCGGTGGTCCCGCTGGAATGATGGCTGCAGGCCATGCAGCGGAACGTGGGGCAAAAGTACTACTAGTTGAAAAGACTTCTCGACTTGGCAACAAATTATTGCTGACCGGAGGAGGAAAGTGCAACATAACCAACAACTCCGAAATAAAAGATATGATTGCAGCATTCGGAAAAGACGGTAAATTTCTATATAAAGCTTTAACTGTTTTCTCAAACATTGATCTGATAGATTTTTTTGGTTTACGCGGAGTACAAATGCACAGCGACCCAGACGGGAGAGTTCTTCCATTAAACAATAACGCCGAAGGTGTTCTGGCAGTCTTACGCACATACCTCAAAGAAAACAATGTATGCATACTTCATAACAGTACAGTCACAACCATCCACTATGGATCAAAAAACAAAGATAGCATTAAAGGTATCACGCTTTCAAACGGCAGCAGGATGGAGGCAACAAAGTTAATTATTGCTACCGGTGGAAAATCCTATCCAGCTACCGGCTCTACTGGTGAGGGGTACGAAATAGCAAGACAAAGTGGACATACGATCACACCGCTTAGCCCTGGACTTAGCGCACTTGAATCCAATTATTCATTTATCAAAGATTTACAAGGACTAACACTTAAAGACATTGTCATTTCAGTGATCATTGACGGAAGTAAAAAGTGTGAAGAAAAAGGGGCCATCCTGTTCACTCATTTTGGAGTAACTGGCCCGATCGTTCTTAACCTTAGCGGAAAAATTATTGACGCACTTTCAAATAAAAGCAAAGTTGAATTATCGCTTAACTTGCGGCCTGATTATAGCACCCAAGAATTCGATAAAATATTGCAAAAGGAATTTACTTCTTTCGGGTCAAGAACTGTCTCTCAGTATTTTAAAAAGACGTTGCCATCTTCCCTTTCGTCTGTCTTTGAAAAACATTGTTCTCAAACTTCAAATAAAAAATGTAGTCTGGTCAGCCGCGAAGAGCGTAAAGCAATCGCGGTTTACTTCACTGATTTTAGAATACCCATAATTGGATCCAGGCCCATCGAGGAAGCAATGATCACGCGAGGAGGTGTTTCATTAAAAGAGATCAATCCACAAACAATGGGGTCGCGGCGGGTTATGGGTCTCTATTTTTGCGGAGAGATGATCAATATTTCCGGAATAACTGGCGGATATAATCTGCAAGCAGCATTCTCTACCGGATATCTTGCAGGTGAATCTGTATGACCACGAACTGCCCGCTCTGCCGTGAATCAGCCAGCTATTTTAACAGTAGCCGGGGAAAAGAATACTTTGAGTGCCCAACCTGCGGCGCTGTTTTTTTAGCTCCGCAATATTACCCATCGTTGAAAGATGAAAAAGATAGATACCTAACACATAACAATGATATTAACAATGCGGGTTATCAGGAATTTGTTCGGCCGATCGTAGAATGTACAGTAAAACATTTTAACAAAGACCACCTGGGCCTTGATTTTGGCTGTGGCACAGGCCCGGTTATTTCAAAGCTCTTACAGGATCGCGGATACAATATCAAGCAATATGATCCCTTTTTCTTCGATCGGCCTGAGCACCTACAGAAAATATATGATTACATTATCTGCTCCGAGGTGGTTGAACACTTTCACAATCCAGCAAAAGAATTTAAGCTATTAAGATCAATGTTAAAATCCGGCGGAAAACTGTTTTGCCAAACAGAAAGATATTCACCCAAGATAGACTTTAAGAATTGGTATTACAAAAACGACTCAACTCATGTGTTTTTCTACCAGAAACAGACTTTTGATTGGATTAGGGCTAATTTCAATTTTTTCTCGCTGGCAATCGAAGGCAGACTAGCGGTTTTCACTGCCTAGCCAAATAATTTCTGGGCTGGACATCCAAGCTCCAATTGTTTGCATTTAGGACAGAGTAAGCAGCCGCGCATGAATCCAACCACAGGCATTGCCAAGATGGTTATGAGAACTATCAAAGCTAAGGTTAAAAAGTTGAAACAAAAGAATAAGTAAAATATCCCGCTAAGCACAGGAATAAGAAATACCAAGAAATCCGGAATAAGATCTTTCCAACTGACAGTTTTTTCAATAAATATCTTGGGATCGCCCTTTTTAAAGAACAAAGGAGCCAGCTTCCCCTTACCTAGTCCACAAAGCTTGCCGTAATAATAACAATACCTGCACGATTTAGATAAAACTCGATATTCGAACAAAACGCAAAAAACAACATAAAGCAAAACAACAATCAGCCCAAAACCTGACAAGATGAATATCCCTATGGCATAGATTGAAAGGGACAATAAGATTGATAGCAACGGGATTGATAATGGATAATTTTCGCAACTGTTTTGAATTTTCATAATGCTTTATCCAATGGAGGTATTTTACCATAGGTGATAAAATAAATCCGCTAGGAGGAAATCATTATGATCTATCTGTTCACCGATAAAGGAGCAACAGTTGCCCAAG
The DNA here is from genome assembly GCA_026387795.1 of Candidatus Saganbacteria bacterium. Classification (GTDB taxonomy): domain Bacteria; phylum Margulisbacteria; class WOR-1; order JAPLLA01; family JAPLLA01; genus JAPLLA01. The sequence continues at coordinate 24,282 of JAPLLA010000057.1, forward strand.
CTGGTGGCAAAGGTTATTCACTCATCAAAATGATGCAAGCAGGCTTTAATGTCCCTCCAGGAATGGTATTGAGCGTTGATTTTTTTAAAGAATGGCTGGATAAACTTGAAGCAATTACTGAACTAAAGCTAAACAAAAACGACAGCGACGATACACTAAAAAGAAAGATTCAGGGGCTAAAAAACGAAGCGGAAAAACTTACGCTCAGTGAAACACAAAAAAAACTTTTAACTGAAAAGCTCAAACTACTGGGCCCTATCCCGCTTTTTTCCATACGCTCCTCTTCACCCGAAGAAGATATGGCAGGAGCTTCGTTTGCAGGGATGTACGAGACCTATCTTGGCATCAAATCCTCTGACCTCGAGGAAAACATCCGCAAAGTTTTTCTCTCCTGCATAGACTACCGAGTAGTTGTATATAAACGGCAGCATAATTTTGATTTCACAAAGTTTTCAATCGCAGTAGTTGTCATGGAACAGATCAAAAGCCAAGTAGCGGGCGTAGCTTTTAGCGCCAACCCTCTCAACAATTGTTACGATGAGATTGTAATCAATGCCAACTTTGGCGTGGGTGAAAGCGTTGTATCCGGTGATATGGTACCTGACCAATTTATTGTAGATAAATATAAAAACGAGATCATTTCTAAAGAGATCGGCAAAAAACAAGTATCAATCATCGTTTCGGATGACGGCGGTACAAAAACATTAAACCAGAGCAACAGTGACATCACGCTTACAGATCAACAAATACTTGAGCTGGTTGGAATTGTTAAGAAGATTGAGGAATATTATAAAATGCCAATGGATATAGAATGGGCATATGCAAATAATCAATTCTATATGATCCAAGCCAGGCCAATCACTACCATCATCCCGCTCCACCCTGCTTTTCTGACTGAACAGGGCAAACCAAAAATCCTTTATCTTGACCTCACTCTAGTAGAACAAGGTATACAAAAACCTCTTTCAGTAATGGGAACTGATTGCTTTAGAATATTAACAAACGAGATGGGGATCAGTGCAGCAGGAATAGAAATCGCAGGCAAGCCAGGGGACCTAGCCTATGCTGCGGGCGGCAGAGCGTATGTTAATCTATCCAACGAGATCCTTTTGGAAGGGCAAAAACAAGCTGCAGCAGAATATGCGGAACTTGACAGCTATGCAGCCCAGACTATAAAAGACACGGATATGTCGGAATATCGTGGGCATGTAAATATCAGCGGCGTGTGGGCAACCATAAAAGCCTTAATAACCGGGACATTTAAGTCCTGGGACCTGATTACCGAAATATTGAGCGGCAATAAGCATCCGGAAAAACTCCGCACTCTTCCTTGCGCAAGACCGCAGACCTAATGATCCATGTCACAATCCCTAGCCTCATAGACGGCCAGATAGCAAAGGGAGCAATTGTAAAACTTTTTGGTAAAGAGAAAAATGAGAGTATTCTCCATGAAGTGGACAAGCTCGACCGAGGACTTCCTTACAATGTAACTCTGGACATGAGTTGCAGGATGTATGAACTGTCACAGCTTCAGGACAAAACAGAGGCTTTTTCTGCAAAGTGGAATGAGTTTATGGCAAAATATGGTTTTAGGGGACCACGGGAAGTAGACATCAGGACCCCCAGATACCAAGATGACCCAACTATCCTTCTTAAGCAACTGCACAGTTATGCTGCGATAAGTGCCGATGCTTCCCCTCAGGCAATTCTTAAACGGCAGACAGCAGAACGTGAAGCTGCCCTCAAAACGCTTCTGGATAAGGTAAAGGACAAGAAAAAATTACAGCAGCTTTATAACGTACTTGTGAACTTGGGCGGGTACCGTGAAATTCACAAATATTATCTTGTTTACGTTGGCGAGAAAATTCGCAGCAAGGCCCTTGCCATTGCTGCTGGTTTTTTAAAAGATGGGAGGATCGATGCGTTGGACGATATTTTTTACCTTACTGTCCAAGAGCTGCAAAAAGCCATTGAAGATAAGACTGTTGATGCACGTAAAATGATTGCTGACAACAAGTCCTATATGGTAAAAGTGGAGCAGATTGAAAACTTCCCTCCTATCATCGACTCACGCGGAAAGATCCTTCGTCCTAAAAGAAAAACTCCCCTACCCGGAGAACTGATCGGTGATCCGATCTCAGCAGGTATTGTCAAAGGAAAAGCAAAGATCATCAATTTTGTGGGTGAAAAGGATATTTTGCCAGGCGATATTCTGGTTGCCAAAGCAGCAGACCCTGGATGGACACCTTTATTTATTAACGCCAGCGGAATACTTCTGGAAGTCGGAGGAATGCTTCAACACGGCTCCCTTATAGCGCGGGAATATGGAAAACCATGCATT
>JAPLLA010000057.1:26637-49156 GCA_026387795.1 Candidatus Saganbacteria bacterium
AAGACATTACAAAAAAGATCAAAGATGGTGATCTGCTTGAAATGAACGGTGCTACAGGTATAATAAAGATTATCTCTGGCTTGGGAGGTTCCCAATGAAAATTAATAAATATGTTGCAATTAGTATGATTATTACAGTTGGATTGTTAAGTGCTGTTTTGATCGGATGCGGTCAACAAACTTCTCCTCAACCCGAACCAACAATCTCAGGAATCGTTTGGAACATAGCAACAGCAGAGGCCGGTTTTTCTAATCATGGAAGGCATACCAGTCTCGTTTTCGATAATAAAATGTGGTTAATCGCTGGCTGGGGAATTATTAATTCTATGTTTCCTGGCTTCATTGATGATGTATGGTACTCTAGCGATGGGATTAACTGGACTTGTGCTACAGCTGAAGCTGCATTTGATAGAAGAGGCTATCATTCCAGCGTAGTTTTTGACAATAAAATGTGGGTGATTGGTGGAGTAGATAATAGCTCCACCCAAAAAAATGATGTCTGGTATTCAAGCAATGGAATCAGCTGGATCCAAGCTACCGCTGAAGCTGCTTTTAGTGCCAGAGAACAACATTCCAGCGTAGTATTTAATAATAAAATATGGGTGATCGGTGGAGAAGATGCTGCTGGGAATAAAAATGATGTCTGGTACAGCAGTAACGGCATCAACTGGACCCAAGCCACTTCCAGCGCAAACTTTTCTGCCCGCAAAAGTCATCTTAGTGTTGTCTTTAATAATAAAATATGGGTGATTGGAGGAAAAGACAACACTGGAGTCAAAAATGATGCCTGGTATTCGACAGACGGCATAACCTGGACTCAAGCTACTGCGAGTGCCGAATTTTCGGGCCGGGAGAACTTTGCAGGTCTCGCTGACAACACTAAAATCTGGGTTATTGGAGGAATAGATTCCTCTGATCAATCTTCAGTCGGCGATAGCGATGTGTGGTATTCTACCAACGGTGCACAGTGGAACCTAGCCACAGCCGAAGCTGCTTTTGGTCATCGCAGTGACCATACGGCCCTTAGTTTCAACAGCAAATTATGGGTAATTGCAGGGGCAGATGACCTCTCTAGTCCAGGAGCCACTTCTTTTTACGACAAAGATGTCTGGTGGTCCAATTAGTACCGCGGCCATCACCATGATCGTAGAGAGATAAACTAGTGCAAGATCGTTTTGGCAAATTCTGCTTCCGGCAATAACGAACCGTCAGCCAATCTAAAATGAACCACGTTGCCCCCGAATGGTGTCATCATCAAGGATTGAAACCTAAAAACCTGTCTTTCTCTTTTATTATTGCTGTATCCCATTAAATCCCATTTATGGTTTATCCAGAGTAAAACATGAGATTTTCGCGAATCAACGAGTTCCTCTATGGTAAAGATTTGATCCTGGTCTTGGTGGGGATTGCCAAAATACAAGGGCTCGCGCTCATGCGCTTCTACCAGCGGTTCAAGGTAAAAGTCGTTTAACAGTCCAACCTTGAAAGGCAATATTTTTTCCCGATTGATAAAATCAATGAGCTGCGAAATTTCCTCAAAACTTAAACCGGCTGCAGAACCATGAAAATCCAGTAAATGATCAGCAATTTTTATCCCAGGTGGACCCATTCTCATTAAGATCGCTTTTACCTGTTCCGTACTGGGATGAGAAACCGAGACAAAGCTAAACGCTGCTGTAGGATCATTTTTATAATGGACTTTTTCCCAAGCAGTTCGTCTGGTAAAGCTTTCAACAAACGCTTCAATTGTTCCACCTTTAAGTTGGCTAATCGCTGCAGCGTCTCCTGCTCTGGCACGCGTAACTAAGCCAAGAAATTCCGGATTAACCATTTGGTTAGTACCGTCCTCATAACGGACCCATCGTTCTCTTCCGCCCGGCAAAGGAACTCTTGTTCCTACCTGAACTCCGGTTTTTTCAAAACGTAAATGTGGCCCTGGCGCAAGCGGGGAAACCGGCCTGGTCTTTTCAAGCATACTCATGCCTATTTATCGTAATGTGTTTTAAATAATTTCATTTTTGTGATAGGATTTTAAGAGAATGAAAATCAAAAAAATACTAATAATCTCCGGCAGTCATAAAAAGGATGGAAATACCGCTACACTCATCAATTGGTTCTGCGAAGGAGCCAAGGCCAAAGGGATAAAAACAGAGATCATTCAAGCCGCTTCTTTAAAGTCCAAAATTTTAGGCTGCACATCCTGCCGAAAATGTCAGAAGCTAAAAGAATACAACTGTATTATCAACGACGAAGTCAGTCTAGTCTTAAAAAAGATGATCAAATCCGATGTAATAGTATTTGCCACCCCACTCTACTTTTTTGCGGCCAGCGCACCAATAAAAGCGATTATGGACAGGATGTTTTCGCTTTATAAGTGGGACAATGAAGCAGACACGTTTGAAACTCCGCTTAGGGGAAAAACCTTGGTTCTTATTGCCAGTGCTTACGAAGATGTGGGACTGGATGCACTGGAAAAGCCCTTTAAGCTAACCGCAGATTATACCGGCATGAAATTTAAGTCGCTGCTTGTACCAAATGCAGGTGTTTCCGGAACGTTAAAAAAGAACGTTAAGGTAAAAAAGCAAGCAATTGGGTTTGGAAAAGAAATGGGGACCAAACCATTATAAAGAGTTCGGTCCCCCATTCCTATTAAAGAACGATCGGCTGACTAACTGAGAATGCAACCCCCTTCGCGGTTGCGGTATTGGATCTGACAGCAGAATAACCGAGTTCAAACCCGGTCTTTCCTATACCTAAACCAAGATCCATTCTGACCCCAACGTATGCGTCGCCGCCAATTCTACCGGATCCCCCTCCGTTACCGGAAACCACATAATTGAGTCCGCCGGTAAGATATGCTTCTGCTCCACCCATCCAATCCTTACTGAGATTAATAACACCTCCAGCATAGATAGGAATCGCATTTAGGAGCGCTCCTCCACCAGAGTAGTAACCAATACCGAGCTTATATTGAATGGTATCTTTTGGCATACCCATAGCTGACCCCAAGCCGACAAAATCATTCAACACAATGTCTCCCTTGATTCCACCCGCACCGGAGAAAGAACCATAACCGGTATGAATGTACTGGCCGGAAAAACTAGTGTTTAAACCCATTCCAAATAATCCTACAGGCTTAGTCACAACTGGTTTTGCAACGACTGGTGCTGGAACAACCACTATTGTTGGTGGTGCGGCTGGTTGTTGAACAACCACAACTGTTGGCGGCACAGCTGCTACTGGTGCAGGCACGGATGCCATCTCATTTTTTAACTTATACCAGCGAGTCAGAGTTGCCTCTTTTTCAGCGTGCAACAATTTGACTCTTTGTGTATCATGGGCTTCCTTGGCTGTAGCAAGCTTTGCGTCCACCACATTCAAGTAATCCCTAACTGCTTGTGCTTCCTCTTCCATAGTACGGCCAAAAACAACAATGGAGAGAGACATTACAAAAACTAAAACAACGAAACAAACAATAAACTTTTTCATCTTTTTTAACCTCCTTTTATATTCATCAGTTTTCTATTCACGCTTTTTAACCTCCTTTTGCTTTCAACTTTATTTGTGCCCATGGCCTTTGTTATTAAAAATAATACCCTGCCTGCAACTGGAGTTTTCCGGACTTGACTACGTCTATGCCAACTTCCAGGAACAAAGGCGTCACATCGAAAAACCGTTCAAATATAAGGGAAATATAAGGACCGACTTCCGAATGATTGCCCAGGTATCCAACCGCACCACCGCTTAAAAACATCGGATATCTGTTGTTTATATTGCTAAGGAACCATTTCCCTCCAATAAACACAATACCCGGTGTATTTGACGTATTGGCTTCAAGGCCAAATCTTAACTTTACACCGTTGGCAGGGCCATTTTCCAACATTAGACCTAAGGCCAGGCCATCTCTTACCCCACCTATTACTGCAGGTGTATATGCAAAACACTCCGTCACAAACAAGAGAACCAACAAAACAACTGCAAAAACGATACTTTTTCTCATTTTTTTACCTCCTTTTGTTTTTCATGATCCTGATTTTAGTTTTATTGATTACCGTTCTTTTGGGCAAATATTTAATGAGGGCTTTTTCTACGAGGCTAGTAAAGCTTACCTCCTCGACAATTGCCTGGGCCCTAGCCTGCTTGGCAATGGGGGGATCAATAAAAAGGGTTACTCGTTGTTTTGCAGTAGTTGACATACTTCAAGCAATACAACCTATTGTAGTACTTGTCAAGTGCGCATTTTAAACGGGGCACACGCGGACAATTGTAGACAGAGTGTGGATTGCACAAAAGTGGATAGGATCTACTCGGCTTTTTTAATTACGGTTTCTTTGGGTAAATACTTAATAAGGGCTTTTTCCACAAGCCTGGTTAAAGTTATCTCTTCAACAACCGCTTGCGCTCTAGCATGCTTGGCAATAGACGGGTTCAAAAAAAGGGTTACTCGTTGTTTTTTGTCATTTGTCATATTACACATAGTACAACAACTCGCCTGTCCCGAGCAAGCAATTTGTGCCCCTGAAAGAAAATCGCATTTAGAGCCTTTATTTGTTATGATGCCTATATGCAAATCACCTCCGCAAAGTTTATAAAAGGAATAAACGGAACCGACGAAATATTGGAAAACGAGTTTCCCCAAGTCGCTTTTATTGGAAGATCCAACGTGGGCAAGTCCAGCGTCATCAACTCTTTAACAGGTCAAAAGGCTTTAGCCATATCCAGTCCTTATCCGGGACGCACCAGAGAAATAAACCTATTTTTGATAAATGAATCTTTTTATCTGATTGATCTTCCTGGGTATGGATATGCGAAAGCTTCACACGAAACCAGAGAACATTTATTCAAATTAATAGACTGGTATCTATTTAAGTCGCCATATCAACAGAGAAAAGTCGTGCTTATTATAGATGCAAACATCGGGCCAACAGAAGCTGACCTGGAAATACTGCATACTCTAGAAGAGTTTCGGAAAGACATTGTTGTTATTGCAAATAAAGTCGATAAAATAAATAAATCAAAATATAATGAGCAGCTTAAGGCAATTAAGGATTTAGTCGGAGATCACAAAGTAATCCCCTATTCTTCATACGATAAAATCGGCATAAGTAATCTTGCTGACGAAGTTTTCAATTGATTCATGAATAGTCTTTTGATCAGAACAAAATACCCTCATCCCTCCTCCAGTTGTTTTATAAATGGGCTGTCCAATATGGACCTCATTTGAATAATCGCAATCTGATTGAGTTTTTTCAGCCTTTCTGCCGGAGCCAACCCTTGCCTTATGAACTCTGCATTCAAACTTTCTAACCCTGCCAAACAAACCAACTGAGAAACATCCGCATAATCCCTTATATTCTCCTCTTTTTTATCCGGATTCTGTTCCCTCCACTCCTTAGCCGTTACACCAAACAAAGCCACATTTAAAATATCGGCCTCGTCCGCATAAACAAACGCCGATTGATCCTGGCTAATACTTTTAGGAATCAAATGCTCCTTCACCGCATCTGTATGAACCTTATAATTCACCCTGACCAGAAGCCTTTTAGCATCCCATCCTAACGCCCGTTTTTCACTTTCTTGAACTTTTAATCGCTGAAATTCTTTTATCAGATATAGTTTAAATTCCGGGCTAATCCATGAAGCAAACTCAAAAGCAATATCTTTATGAGCAAAAGTACCTCCACCCCGCCCCTGACGAGAATAAATACCAATGGCATTTGTCTTTTTTATCCATTTACTTGGAGATAAAATAAAATGATTACTCCCTGCTTCCGATCTAAACCCGTCGAATTCGACGGGTTTAAAAACTGGATTATTGATTTTTTCCCACAACCCCAAAAACTCGATGGTGCTTTTATTTCTTATCCAGTTTTTAATAATATCATCGGTTTCTGTTCCTTCGCGGTATTTCGCTATATCCGTCAAGGAGATAAAATCTAAGTCGTTTTTCTTAAAAGTAATAATTTCTACACCTTGAACCCTTATTTTAATAATTTTACCCATATTTTCACCCTTTCTCATTCTTAATCGTTTTCCACATCTACTTATCTATGAGCAATTTGATTGCCTGCTGGCAGGCAGGGGGTAAATCCGCTCTTTTGGCTTATTTCACGAGGGATTTATGCCGAGCGGATTCGAGGCATGTCGGATTTTTCGACGATGTGACGATTTTTACGACACTGGGGACTATTTTGCTATTATAAAGATGAGATGATTGTAATATTTCAGACCTTTGAAGTTGGGGACACAATTGAAACCAGCGGGGTCTCAGGCGTTGTTGAAGAAATCCAAATTTTCAGTACAACCTTAAAAACAGCAGACAATAAGCGCAAAATTATCCCAAACCCAAAAACCACCTCTGACATTATCACCCTTGACCTTAACGATAAATAGATTCAGAATCTACTGATCAGTAATAATTTTAACCAAAAAATGCTCATCTTCCAACAATTCAGCCGGATCAATATTTGGAGTCGTTCTTAACAAATTCTCGTTTGAAAAAGGATATGCGGTATTCCTTCTTTGTGCGGCTAAACAATGAGTCATACGCAAAGAATCTGGAACAACCGATGCTCCCCCGCTTCTTTCATGATGCTGCATATAACACAATAAAGCTTCCGCCTCATAAGCAGCAGCATAAAACAAAAGCGCACCAATATCATAATTAAAACTAGTCCCCCCTCCAAAAGGACGCTTCTCTTCTTTGCGAGGCAGTAAAGCTAAAGCTTTTAATTTTGCCCCTTGATAAAGCATAGAGGCAAAAAGAGCGCTTCCATCCCCATCCTCTTTTACCAATCCCAAATTAACAAACATCATCCCTGAATAAAGTTCCTGCACTTCCTCCGGTAATTCCCGCAAATAATTGACACCATCAAAAACAGTTCTACCGTCCTGAACAACATCATTATTAAGCCCAAAAGTAAAACCGCGGCCAGCAGGAAGTGTAGGGTCCATCTGGGTTAATTCCTTACAAAAAGCAACTACCTTACAGTGTCGGTCCAAATCCCTTAGATATTGAACGCCTGCCTGGTCAAATCTGGCACGCATATCATCCGGCAAATCCTGGGGGACAACCCATAAAACTGCAATTCTCGATCGTCCTACCATGCGGCAAAGTTCTGTTTCATCGGGAATTTGATGTTCTTCCTGCCATCGATGGGACCCTACTTTACCTTTTTCTGGAGACAAAAAGAACCCGCCCATAAAAACAGGCATTGGAGGAAGATTCGGAAATAAAACGCGCGTTACTTTCATATCAGTATTTTATCGAACACCTTTATCCATGATTTCATTGTGGGATTATCTAATTTAGTGGATTAAGCAGAGGAAACCAAGGGGTTTAAGCTACATGAAAAACAGCATTATACTTTTCCCGGGAAATAAACCCGTATTCGTACAACAAATCTATTTTTGCCACATAGCGCTCGTCATATTTAGGTGAGGACGGGTCAATTAATGGATTAAAAAATTTGGGATCCTCCCATATTTTTTCCACAAAGGTGGCAATGTCCTCATAATAATTTGTTTCACCATAAGGCCTAACACACCCATTTTTCGGGCCATCCGCAGTATTGATAACCTGTCCATAAACCTCGCCAGCAATAGCTTTCCACCTGTCTACAAAATCGCTTTTTTCATCCTCTAAAGCAAAGGTCAGAATGTGCGCCCCCTCATGCTGAAAAACCGGCATTGTAAGTTCAGTAGCTTTAAAATACATTTTCCGCTCCTCGTTGTTTGCTTCAGCAAGATGATGTTTTTCCATCTCTTCTTCATTTGAAAGCACTCGGACAGCTTTTATGGATGCCTGGACCTTGGGAGGCAAAGTTTCCAAATAATCTAATAGATATTTGATATTTTGGTCAGTGACCGGACCTGAATATTCTATCTGCGGATATCTTTCACGAAACTCATCTAAACCATATTTCATGTAATTGTCCGCGTTTCTTTCTGTGATGACAAATGGCGGATAACAGGGAACAGCGGATTCTTCATTGGTCGTTGCTCCTAAAATGCTGGGCTCGCCGTAATTATTCAATAAAATTCCAAATCCAGGTCTGGCGGGCGCTTCACATTCTCTCGCACTAACTGCTATTGCTTTCTGCTGACCGGAATTGTCTAATAGCCTTAAGCTAAACGGAGTACTAGTTAAGCAAGGATCCTCCGTAGCAATTGTGGCCTGCCTTTCTACCTCAACCTGGCCATTACCCCCAACAACAACCGCCAATATTCCAGACCGAATAATTGCTCCTTCGCGGGAATCTGTTTTTACATATATTTCTGGGATAAGCCCGTCCTTGTTTCTGCTTTTTATCACTATAGAGGTATTTCCCTCTATAGTTAAATAAAACCGATCACGGAGGTCAAACCGCATGAAAGGGTTATCATAATATAAAGATATTGAATACGGGTTGTTAAACTCTCCAGAACAAACCAACTGTTTTTTTCCTATATTAATAGAGACGTTCTTGATATAACCGGCATGTTCTTCCCCATCAAAATATAACCGCACATCATACTGCAGATCCTCTTTCCCTCCAGCTATGCGGACCCCGCTTATTTCCGCAACATCCCCGGCAGCAACATACCAGTTTTTCCCGTCAAAAGAGATTTGCCCGTTTTGCAAGCTCGCCCCATTAGGAAGCGTAATTGATGGCTGCCGGGTCCTAATTTTCAACACCCCTTTATCAACAACAACTGTTGCTCCCGACAAATATTTGTCATATCTTTCATTTTGTTCCAAGGTAAACGAAACCTCATTTTCTTGCAGTAAAACAACTGCCATCATTGCTTTGCCTCTGATTGTTGGATCATTGCTTTCCATAAGATTTAATAAGTGCGGTATATATCTTGAGTTTCCCGAAGCAGTTGGATCACATATTACAAAATCCAAGGCTTTTTCTTGTTCTTGCGGATTTGCACCCTGCAGTTTGCTTAGAACTTCGTCCGAAGAAAGCCCTTCTTTGTCCAAAGACAAACAAGTATTCTCCCATTGAGGAGTACTATACCGTATTTCCGTACTTGAAGATATTGATCCCATTATATGGTATATATCGAGTTTTAGGCGTAGAAACTTGTATTTTTAACCACATGGAATTATCTGATTTGACAGATTAATATCCGTAAACTAAGATAAATAGACATTAAAATGCCAAACAAAACCATATTTTTATTAATACTATTGTTGATTATCTCTCTCTTTTCAACCACTGCTTTTGCAGACTTTGGCACCCGGCCCATGGCCATGGGAGGAGCTTTTACCGCAATTGCAGACGATTCCAATGCCGCTTTTTGGAACCCAGCAGGCTTTGCCATCAATCCAGGGACAGAACTTAGCGCTACAGCTCTTATCAATAATCGTAACCAGCAAATTGGAGATAATCACGCAGCACTTAAAATGGGGTTTGAAATGCCTTTAGATTCTCCCTTTCATTGGATCTTAGGCGTTGGCGCAGTGGCTGTAGCCGGAGCTTACACTGCGCAATATTTGTCGGACCAAGGGGTTTTGAAAAAAAACTGGGGACGCAGCGGAGAAAAAACCGATAAAACAGATTCAATGGCAGAAGAAGTAAAAGCAGAAGATACTGGGACTACCACCTCGCGTAAAGAAATCATTGGCATTGGGATTGATAAAAGCTTAGGAAATAATCCCAGTCCAACGCCAACTACAACACCAACCACAAACACAACCACTACTCCAGCTTCAACTCCAACCCAAACCGTCATCGTAAACAATAATTATTACCAACCAGGCTATTTAGGCCCAATTCCGCTAGGAAATCCTTTGTATTTATTGGATCCGCAAAGACCTACTTATTATGAAAACCGGGAATATGCTAACAATCCAAAACAAACCCCTGCAGGCAAAGCACAGTTTGGGTTTGGACTTACTTGGATGCGTGATAACAATGCCACACTTGACCAAAACACCAGCTGGTATACAGCTTCTCTTGCTACTGCCTGGGAAGAAACCGTTGCCCTGGGAGCAAATCTCAATGTTTATGACCTGGAAATCCCCTCCACCAAAGCAAAAGGGATTGGAGGAGGACTGGACTTTGGCATATTGATACGGTCATACAAGCGGCTTTTTATCGGCTTATGTGCAAAAGAAGTTTTAACTACTGACATACATTGGACAAATGGCGCAACTACTCGCTATGCAATGAACGTTAATGCAGGCATTGCTCTGCGCCCGATTCCAGAAATAACAATCGCAGCAGATGCACATAATATTTTTCAGCAAAACGCAGGAAAAACTACTATGCACTATGGACTGGAACTAATCCCCCTGCCTGGGATCTCTTTACGCGGAGGATTTGACGAAAAAGACGGACAAATGAACCAAACCCTTGGTGCGGGACTTAAGCTATGGGAAATCCAGGCTGACTATGCAATGCTGGGCGGAACCTATAACCAGACCCAAATGGTTAGCTTGGCTTGGAAGTTTTAACTCTTTCTAGAGAGAATTTGACAGGTAATTTTTAATCCTATAAACTATCTAAAGATGAGGAAAATCCTAGCCGGTCTTTTATTCGCCTGTTTTATTTCTTCTGCTGCCTTGGCCGGAGGATATGTTGACACTGAAATTGTAGCTTCTAAAGTTCTTACCATTAAAACCATCTTGGGATCACCGGACTATTTAAATACCGCAGTTGAGATCCAAGGAACATATAAAGGCGGGTATAGCAAGATTGGGGCTCCTCCTAAAACCCGCAGCGACTATATTCTTGAAGACACAACCGGACAAATTTATGTTTCCGGACCGCTTCCGCAAGGAGTCTCTATGAAAGATATCGGTAAAAACATCACGGTTAAAGGGATTGTTAAAACCAGCAAATCCAAAGCTATATATCTAGAGGTCAGATAAACATGCGGACATCAAAAATAAACATTGTCAGCCTAGGAATAATGCTTATTTTTTGTTTGTTTGTTTTTATTTTTGTTTATGGGTGCGGGTCCTCGCCCCCTTCCCCTTCTCCTACCCAAAAAACCTGGACCATAATGATGTATGCTTGTGGTGACAATGATTTAGAAAATGATATTTTTTATAATGTCGTTCAATTGCAACATGTAGGTTCGAGCGACAACATAAACATGGTGGCACAAACAGACTGGTGGCACCATTATGGAACAGCCGAAAGCATGGTTACAGGAGAAGGTGTGGGACGCTGGTACATTGTAAGGAACTCCGACCCCACCAAAATCAAGTCTACCCTCATTGAAACTTTGCCGGAAATTAATACCGGCACCGCTGAATCGGTCAAAGATTTCGTACTCTGGTCTATACAGCATTATCCAGCAACGCACTACATGTTAATTGTTGGCTCCCATGGAAGCGGATGGAGAACAAGGAGGAGCATAGAGGCAAAAGGTTTTGGCCAGGATTTTACATCCGACCCCAGCCGGGAAGCATTAATTTCTCTTCCGGATTTTAAAAGCATCCTCCCCTCCATCTATTCGGCACTTGGCAACAAAAAGCTCGATATCCTGGCCATAGATTGTTGCTTAAACGGAGCAATAGAGGTGGCTTATCAGATAAAGGATTACGTAGATCTCTTATTGGCTTCCGAAGAAACTATTCCAGGATCTGGTTATCCGTGGGAAAGCATTGCTACAGATATAGTCGCCAATCCCACCTGGAGCGGATCAACCTTGGCTACAGATATTGTAAACCTATATCAGACCCAATATTCCGGCCAGGAAAAAACAACCCTTGCTGCCATAGATTTATCTAAAATAACTACTGTTGCAGACCGAACTAAAACTTTAGCTTCTCTCATAACAGCCAATACCTTAGAGGCCAATTTTAGAGACCTTATTAATCAGCACACCGGCCAGACATATTCGATCCAGCGTTACCATGACGTTACTTTTAGGGATCTATGGCACATGGCAGACAATCTCATTAGCAGCTGGGGAAGCGACCCTGCTTGCGCTGATATAACAATTGAATGTGCTACAATTAAAACTGCAGTAGAACAAGCTGTAATCTTATCGAAGTATACTTCCGGATCAACCGATATTTATTCTGTGGCAAATTCACACGGGCTATCCATTTACCTCCCAACCCCTCAAACCACCACCTATGAAGCAGAATATGGGGACCTGGATTTCTCGACTTACACAGGCTGGGGAACGTTCCTGCAGAATTTTAACTAGGGTTATCTAAAACTTATAAGCCACTCCTATGTTATGGTCAAAGCCTGTACCCGCTAGCCAGAACAAACCAAAATAACCTATATCTAGTCTATCATTAATCTTATAACCATATCCCAATGTCGTAGCACCTTCATTGTTTGATTTGTAATTGTAAACACCCGCCCTAAAAGAACTTCTTGTCCAGAATGTCTCTTTTGGCACTACGTTTTCATTTGTCTGCGTTGTTGCTATTGGTGCGGGTTGGGGCGTGTACTCAAAACCGAGTGAACTAAAAGGCCCCCCAAATTTACTAAAAGCATCATAAAGACCTGCATTTACAACCAGGCCTTTGAGCCGGCCTTCCGGCATCCAGGCAATAGAAGGCCTAAAATTCACATCGTTCCAAAGACTGCTTTCGTAATCTTGCTTCCAGCCGGGAATGTCCGGAGAAGTTTCGTTGCCGGACAAGGCCCAAAAGTTTTCGCAATGGATACCAAATGACCATTCCTTATGGAATCTCCACAGAAAATCCAGATGGATCTGATTTTGGACAGAGTCCACCAGTACATTTGTTCCAGTACTAAGCGGATCTGCATAGTTTTGGGACTTGAAATAAAAATAACCGATTCCAAGCGACATCTGTTCGTTCCAAGGAAGCCTAAAACCTATGCTAGGCGATAAAGCATAAGCGCTTCCCCCACTCCACTCCCCGGCAAGGCTCCACCCGAAATTTTTGTTAATCTTCATTGCATAATTGAACGAATCATAATAAGTATTACCTAAACCTGCTTCACGGTTAAAATAGCCGTTTTGGTTCTGCACAGTATCTGTTACCACTATCTGGCTCTCGCCGTTTGTCCAATTATCCATTTGTCCAATCCCTGCCCTGTTCCAGTAAGCAAGATTGGCATCGTCTGCAACAGCAACAAACGTGCCTCCCATACCCATGGGACGAAAACCCCAACACGCAAAAGCAGAAGAAACATTCAGAAGCAAAAAAGTTATTATCCAGAAACCGCAGAGTATTTTTTTCATAACAATTCTCCTTTAAAACTACTTAAGCAAATTATACCTGCTTTTAAATCATAAAGAAACATTTACCAAAGAAATCATCACAGGCACTCCTACCAAACTCAAATGGCTAGGTTGATCGACACCACCCCACCAGTCTTAATCTCCACCTTTTCCTTATGCGCATCTCCAGTTTTAATTAAAGATGCAAGTTTACCCAAAAACGGCATATGAGAAGCAATAAGAATGTTTTTACGGCTCTTTTTAATCTGATCAGCAATTGGAAAAACCGGATCATAAGGAGAGAGCCCTTTTTTTTCTAAAACATTATTCACTCCAAGCCTTTCAGCAATAATCTGGGCAGTCTCTTTTGCCCTAAGCCTAGTACTATGCCAAATCTCATCGATCTCTGCCCGTTCGCCTTGCAATAAAATGGCAGCAGCATCTGCTTCAGCCCTGCCAATTGCACTCAATGGTCTGGCAGGATCATCCTCTTCTAAAACCGCATCGCCATGACGAACTAAATAAATTCGCATATCAGATTATCTCCCACCAAAATATTTGGTTTTAAACCACAAAGATACATTAACCAATGAGATCATCACTGGAACCTCAACCAATGGGCCAATCACAGCTGCAAACGCCATGCCCGACCCAATTCCAAATACAGATACAGCAACAGCAATTGCCAGCTCAAAGTTATTGCTGGCAGCGGTAAAAGATAGTGTTGCTGTCTTTGCATACCCTGCATTAAAAAGCCTTCCCATAAACATGCTCAACAAAAACATCACCACAAAATATATTAACAATGGGATTGCAATAAGTAAAACATCAAAAGGAATAGAAACAATGAGGCTTCCTTTTAAGCTAAACATTACAACAATTGTAAACAACAGAGCAATGAGAGTAATCGGGCTAATTTTGGACAGAAATTTTGAATGATACCACTCTGCCCCTTTTAGCCTAAGCAATGTAAACCTGGTAACAAATCCGGCAATAAATGGAATCCCCAAGTAAATAAAAACGCTTTGTGCTATTTGCGCAATACTTATATTAACCAGCATTCCGCTTAAACCAAAGATGGGTGGCAATAAAGTGATAAAAAACCAGGCATATACACTATAGAACAAAACCTGGAAAATGCTGTTAAAAGCTACCAGTCCTGCAGCGTATTCAGTATCTCCATCTGCCAGTTTATTCCAAACGATAACCATCGCGATACATCGGGCAATGCCAATTAATATGAGACCAATCATGTATTCCGGATAACCGCGCAAGAAGATAATGGCCAGTAAAAACATTAAGACAGGGCCAATGATCCAGTTTTGAACTAACGACAAGCCTAAAACCTTAAAATCACGAAAAACATCTCCCAATTCTTCGTATTTCACCTTGGCAAGCGGCGGATACATCATTAAGATTAGTCCGATCGCAATAGGTATGTTAGTAGTCCCTACCTGAAAGCGATTGATAAAACCTTCTACCCCTGGAATAAAATAACCCAGGGCTATGCCTAATGCCATAGCCAGAAAAATCCAAATCGTTAAATAGTTATCTAGAAAAGATAGTTTTTTGTTCATTCTGAGATCCTTTCTATTTATAAGCTTTTACCTGAAGACTGACAATCTTACCTTTGATCTCTTTGGCAAGCCCCGGCTCATCAAAAATGGTTTCTCCAACTACTTCCACTTTTCTAAATCCTGATTCTTTTATCAATTTCAAATAAGCCTGTTTTTCCATTCCACCCGCAATACACTCTGCCCAAGCAACAAAACTCTCCATCACTGCTTTTGGCAATTTTCCATTAGTAACAATATCTGAAATGAGTATGCGGCCTCCGGGCTTTAACACCCGATATGCTTCTTTATAAACCTTCTTTTTATCAGGAGAAAGATTGATAACGCAATTGCTTAGGATAACATCAATAGAACTATCCTCAACAGGCAATGCTTCTATTTCACCCAATCGAAACTCCACATTTTCATATTTCCCTTTGCGCGCATTTGCCTTTGCCCTTTTTATCATCTGAGGTGTCATATCCACCCCAATCACCCTCCCCTTGCCCCCAACTTTCCTGGCTGCCAAAAAAGCATCAATTCCAGCTCCTGAACCAAGGTCAAGCACTGCTTCTCCAGCTTTCAAATCCGCTAAAGCAGAAGGGTTTCCGCAGCCTAAACCCATTACCGCCTCCTGAGGGATATTCTTGAGTTCCTGTGATGAATATCCAATCTCTTTTGACTGCTCGGCCGCATCTTTATCACAGCTGCATGACCCGCAGCAAGAAAGCCCTTTGGAGGCTATTTCCCCATACCTACGCTTTACCGTCTCTTTTATCCTTTTCTTCTTCATTTTACACAGCACCCTCTCTCTTTTTTGTTTTTTGCCTTATCCTTTTTTATTCCCAAAACATTTTTTAGTTTAAACCTGTCAATAAGCTTGTGATTTAAGGAATAGTACTGCCAAAGCCCTTCTTTTCGATTGCGAACTAACCCTACTCTTCTAAGGTAAGCAAGATGCCTGGACACTTTTGGTTGGGAGAGCCTAAGGGAGGCAAAAAGCTCACAAACGCATCTCTCTCCACTGGATAGCAAGCGGATGATCTGAAGCCTGGTCTCATCGCTTAAAGCACGAAAAATATTTACAATAAACCGGTTCGCCATATATAGTAGAAACCTCAATGGTGGCACCTTTATCAGATCCTATGAATTTTTTTCCCAAAGGAGTTGAAGACGAGATCTTTCTTTGGGAAATATCTGCTTCCAAGTCAGAGACAATCGTATATTCTCCCTCATCCCCAGTATCCAGGTTTTTATATTTACCCTTTGACCCAAGCGCCACAAAATCCGTGCTTTTTTCTTCCTCTTCTTCTGTTACTTCCGCATGCTTTAGTTTTGCCTCAAGTTCCTCAATTTTGGCCTCATTAATAGAAAACTCTTTTCTGGCCTCATGATATCCGGCATTTTCGCGGAGATCGCCCTGCTCTTTGGCATCGCTCACTGCCTTGGCAATCGCTTTTCTCTTAACGGTTTTAAGATATCTAAGCTCTTCGGTCAATTTATCAAAAGTTTTTTTTGAGACACTATGATCAACCATAAATATTCCTTTTGGTTAATTATAACATAACCGCTTTTGGTTTATTTTTTATTTACGAAAGATTAAGAATCCTTTTTAGCGAATCGATCAGGGCTACCGGCAACGGCTTGCTTGCCACACCATAGATCAAAGGACGGTACCCATCCTCGGTTTGGCTGGCAAAATAATAATACTTGCTGAGTGGCCTATAGTCCTTTGGATTCACGGAAATATGCTCAACCTTTCGCTCTTCGTCAATTACTACAAAATTCATTTTTTACTCCTTTCTTAAAAGAAACATATTCGGGAAGAGTAATCTGGATCTCTTTGCCTAAAACCAAAGCATCTGCAACTTTTTTGCGTCCGGAATAAAGAATCCTTTCCAGCGTACGCCTGGAAACACCCATTTTGCCCGCTGCTTTTTCCTGAAACAGCTCTTCCCCATCGCACAAACGCATTGCCTCAAGCTCGTCCATTTTCAGGTCCATACTTAAAACACTTTTGTTGTGCGGAGAAAAAGAACGGTTATCCACTGCCACATTAACAATTCTTTTTTTCTTTGGTCTGGCCATTTATCGCCTCCTTTTTGTTTCGCGCCTATGCGCATAATAGAACAAAAGGAATCCGTTGTCAAGTTTTTTTAGGGCTTTTTGGGCAAAAGAAAACCCTCGATTTTACTCGAGGGTTTTCTCGTTAAACCAGTTTTACCTGCGCCCCACCCCTAATACTGCAACCGCATCAACTGCTGCTTGGTAAGAGGCTGCACTGGGACAAAAGCTTTCTGCGCGCTGGCACCTCCGGAGATTATAATCGGGATGACTACATCTCTATCCATTACGCCATCTCCATCTGTATCTGCCATTACGTGCAAATACCAGGTTCCGGCAGTAAACGTATAAGTAAATCTTAGCGTGTAACCATGGGTAACAGCTGCTGATATTCCCAATTCATTTAAATCACAGTCTCCGCTACCAGGGAGTTCTATCCATTTGCCGCCTGTATTGGCAATTTGAACCGTCCGTTGAGTCACAGTAATAGAGCCCTCATTGGTAATAAGACATCCCAAACCATCTGCCAAATCCCTGATGTCTCCATTTAAACCATTATTAACCTCGCCTGCTACGGTATTTCTTCCAGGACTCACCGCATAAACAGTTGCATATCCACCTATCTCAGATTCTACAGAAGCAAGATATGTACTAGTAAAAACTGTACCATCCCCAACTTGATGACAAACGTTATCCGTAATTACAACAAAAACCTTTTGCGCTCCTAGTCTCCAGGTAAAATTATGATAAGCATAAAGGATAGAATCCAATGGGTTTTCCGGACCATCTCCTCCCCCACTCGCCGCTACACTATTTAACCAAGTTGCTACTGTTTCTGCTGTAGCAGGCAATGCCAACGTAACCTGCTCAGAAAGGTCATCCCCAAAACCAACCACTCCAAATTTTACATCCGCACCGCCGGCTTCTAGACTTACGGCAAAAGCAGCAATACTGTTTTTTACGGCTGTAATTATGCCGCCCATACTGCCGGTACGATCCATTATAAAAACCATATCCATGGGACGGTCTGAAACTGAGGGAATAGTAAAATCAACACTGCCCCATTCGGCAGTAGCGATACCTTCTTTCCCTACATATACATGGAATCTTCCTGCAGGAAGAGTAATAGGTTCTCCGGAAATAAGAATTGAGTTTAAGTTTATATCAACTGTCCCTTCGGCTGTTCCCCCGACAAAATGGATCGATCCGCTAAGTGGGACCAAATCATCAACCAGTAAACCTGGATCAACAGTAGGATTATAAGAACTTGTTGTTGTCCCTGTTTGCCCGCATCCGACAATAAGAAAAACAGAAATCAGAAGAAGAAACGAAAGCATCAATATTTTTTTCATAAAAAATCCCCTTTCATTAGCCTTGCAATGCTACCCTACCCCACCCCTACCTCCGTGTCAACACACAAATAGTACAAATCAACTACCCTTGCCAAGCTTCATCCGTTGTTTTTTCCAATCTGTAATACCTGATTCAAGATAACCGCAAGAATAGTGCTCATTGTCAAAGATGAATCAAAAAGCGGCTGCAAAAAAAAGGGCAAACCAACAAATAAGGAAGGTAAAATATCAATACTCAAACCAAAAATGAACGAGATACCGATTATAAATGTCTTCCGAGTATCAACCCCTGAACCCAAAATAATCTGAATACCGGATAAGATCATAAAACTGGTCACAAAAATAAGGATAGCCCCCATTACAGGTGTAGGCATGATCGAGAGCAGCGCAGATATCTTGGGTAAAAACCCAAAAACAATAAAGAGTGCTCCAGCCATATACCCGATATAACGACTGGTTGCTCCCGAGGCCCTGCTTAAAGCGACATTGCTTGCAGATGTGTCAGAAGCCACCCCACCCAATAAACCGGAAACAGTTACGCATACAGCATCTGCAGTCAATCCGTTGGCAATCCTTTTCATATCCGGTTCCGTCCATTCATCATCATTAACTTTTTCGCACATAATCAGGTTGCCAAACGACTTAAGCGCTCCGGTGATGGAAACAATTATAAATACCGGGAGTAAGGACCATTTGAAAGAAACTTCAAACATATTGGCTAGAAACGGTAGTGCCAACCACTGTGAATTTAATACATCGTGAAAACGGACCCAAGGAAGCATCCCCGTAAAAAAGGATAAAACATAGCCGCAAAACAAACCGATCAGCACACTATAAAGCCGCAACTTACCCTTACCCCAAATATTAACCCCTATCATAACAAACAAAGTGATAGCTGCCACTAAACCACAGATCCAAGAAATGGGCTCGCCTTCATAATTGATGCCAAAGAATTTTGAGGCCCCCAAAGGGACTAACCCCTCTGCAACCATAAGCACTACCAACCCGGTTATTTCCGGAGGAAAAAGAAACTTGATCTTGCTGACAAAACGCGAGAATACTCCCTCAACCAAACCAGCCACAATGGTCATGCCGCGCATAAGCGGGAGACCACCAAGCCAAGCTGATTCCATAGACACCATAAAAAAGTTCGGGCCACACAGATTGGGGCAGACAAAACCAGAGCCAATAATACCGCAGCGCACTGCCTGCAGGATAGTTCCAATACCGCAAGCAATCATAGTTAGCGCCACTACCGAACGCACTTGCTCAAAGCTCCCTCCGATCTGGGTAACCAAGACTACCGGCAATACCAGAGTAGAAGACATCAGAAAAATGTGTTGTATGCCAAGAAAAAACAGAGACCAAAACGGCGGTTTATCATCAACACCATAAATTAAGTCTTGCGGTTTTTTTACCATTATCTACCCCTTTATCTTTTCATCCAGATAGGCATAGCTGGAACATAATCAGATGCCACATAAAAAACCTCATTGCCTACCTGCACCTTGCGTATATATGCCAAATATCTTGCCGGTCGATTGCCCTCGCCCTTGGGCCAAATATAAAGCATCCACATCCGGTCTTTATTAGTCAAGCCAACTCTAATGTCCTTGGAAACATATTTACCCGTCATATCACGAAAATTCAATATATTCCTCTTTTTGCGAAGCGCGGGAAACGACGGATCCGCCACAATATCCCCACTGCTGTCTGTAACCATAATATAAGAACCCATAATATTAAAAGGGCAAGCATAGTCCTGCAATTGTCTAAACGCAGCTTCTTTCCCTTTGGCAAGTATTAGTTCTGCAGCTTTATCTACCTGCTCCTGCAGAAAAACTTTTTCCATCTTCATATCGTACAAACCACTACCAACCAGATAAACTTGCCCATTAGGCGCAATTGCCTTTCGTATATATGAACTTTTCCAGTGCGGGATTGGAGCACGCCACGGTTCCTCCCACAGATAGAAGACCCAGCCGCTTGCATCTGCTCCAGGTTTCTTTGCCACATCCGATATCAATGTAATCACAGGTCTCTTGTCAATATCCTTAAAATTGATTAAATCCTGCCCAACTAAATCAGGCTCAATCGGATGGAAAATACATTTACCAGAGGGGTCGTATACAAATAGATAATATTGGTCATTAAGCCATTTTGAATTTTTTTCTCCAAAATCCTTAAAAGCCGCATCCCCTTTATTCTCTATCAACGAGGCAGCATTTTCAACCAACACAACCAACTGTTTAGTATCCTCGTATTCATAAACACTAAGCTTATCCTGTAAAATCGCATAAAGAGGAACGACCGCAAAAAACACAAGGAGGAAAACCATCAATCTAAAACATGTTTTTTTCATTATTAATCCTGTCGCTAGTACTAGTTTACCCTTGCCGCATAATTGAACGCAAAAAAGTAGTTTTGCCAAGCTTCGTCTATAGAGAGAATTATAGCATAATTTTATTTATGTCATGTATAATGTAGACAAAAGGGGGAATGCAAATGTTTAATTTTCTATTGATGTGGTTTGTGAATGTGGTTGCATTGATTACGGTGGTGTATATTTTACCGGGCCTCCAATTTGATTCATGGACAGCTGCAATTGTGGCAGGACTGATTCTGGGGCTGATCAACACCTTCTTTAAACCAATCATCCTAATCCTAACCTTGCCGATCAATATCTTTACACTAGGACTATTTACCCTAATTATTAATGCGGGTTTATTCTTTTTAACCGCATTGATCGTCAAAGGGTTCGTAGTGGCCGGGTTCTGGCCCGCTTTTTGGGGCGCACTCCTTTTTAGCATTATAAGCGCTCTAATCAACTGGCTCATAAAAACAAAACCGTAATCAAAGGAAAACCCCACCGGAGGTTTGAACAATTTATATGACAAAAAAAATAACCATTAATGTTTCTCTGTTTTTTGCAGCATTGCTGCTCTTTGTTTTTATTTGCATTGGCTGCGGTCAAAACACTCCTGTTCCTGCCAATGGCCCTATTTTTACTGATCCCGCAGTAAAACTGGCTCAACTACAAAATCCCAATTTTGCATATACTCTTTTTTACGAAGCAATTGCCCTGGATTCATCGCTAAACCAAACCGGAACCCATGTGCACATGGGATACTGGTCGCTCTACAACCCCAATCGTGCACGTTTAGTAACTGTCATGGATGCTATCAATGGCTACACCTCAACAGAAACATATAAAGCCATTTGGGACGAAGGAACAACAACCTCCACTTCATTCCAATACCCATCATACATAACTATGAACCGGGAATATTGGTATGAACGCGTTTCTGCCATCAACGGCTATGTAGCTATTAACGGGGTAACTTACCACGACCCATATACAGTAACCATGCAACAGGCAAACGATATTTGGGGGGAATATTCAAAACGCTATGCGGACATGGCAACCGTATTACATCAAGTAACAGGCCTAACCCCTGAAGCACGCTGTTTTGTACAAGGCGCAAAAGCAAATCGGGTTTTTTACACCTATGAACTACCGGAACTGGTAAGTCTGGAAGCGATTGGTTCTGTAGATGTATATTTTGCACTTACTACAGAGGCTAACTGGAGAAATCCAACTGACTGGATAGAAGGAACCTCTCACGCCCCTACTCCAGAACTGTGAATACCCTGACAGTAAACAACATCCGTGATAGAATGGCGTCCTGACTAAGGGAGGACCAATATGAACATTTGCCAAAGCTGCAGCATGCCAATGAGGAAAGAAGAAGATTTTGGGACCAATGCTGATGGAAGTAAAAACAAGGAATACTGCCATTTTTGTTTTGAGAACGGAAAGTTTACAGACGAAGGGATCAGTATGCAAGATAAGATAGAAAAAATGGTCAGCATTGCACGCGAAATGACTATCCCGGAAGAAAATGCACGCAGACTTGCAGAAAACATTTTGCCGACCTTAAAAAGGTGGAAGAAAAACTAATTCTCTTAATGATGAATGCTTGTTACCAAAAAATAAGCCAGAGCCGCTATTGCAGCCGAACAAGGAATCGTTAATACCCAAGCCCACACAATCCTGCCTGCCACCCCCCACCGCACCGCACTTAAACGTTTACGCGACCCCACCCCCACAATTGCACCAGTAATGGTATGGGTAGTACTCACCGGAATTCCCATGGCAGTTGAAATAAATAATGCTGCCGCAGCACCAGTTTCCGCACAAAACCCATCTACCGGCTTAAGCTTGGTAACTCCTTGCCCCATGGTTTTAACAATCCTCCACCCTCCAAACAGCGTGCCGAGTGAAATTGCCGTATAGCAAAGCATTACTACCCAAAACGGGATATAAAAAGTACTCCCCAGTAGCCCTGCACTAAAAAGAAGACTGGCAATAATACCCATTGTTTTCTGTGCATCGTTGCCG
>JAPLLA010000004.1 GCA_026387795.1 Candidatus Saganbacteria bacterium
AAAACTAAAAATAGCTTTTTCAAAAAATATCACCTCCCTTCTATTATGGAATTACAACATAACGAGCACGTTTGGTTTTGGGATGTCTGCGGACAGTTGCCTTAACACGGAAAGCTTTCCAGATATTCTCCTGGTTGAGCACTTCGTCCGGAGCACCATATGAGAGCATCTCTCCCCCTTTGAGCAGCATGAGCTTTGGACAAAACTTTGAAGCAATACTTAAGTCATGAAAAGTTGCGATTACTGTACAAGTCCTGCGCAATTTTGCCAGTAATCTCAATATCTTAACCTGAAACCTTAAATCCAAATGCGAAATCGGTTCGTCCAGCAGTAATATCTTGGGCTGCTGTGCAAGCGCCCTGGCAATTGCTACTCTTTGGAATTCTCCTCCAGAAAGCTGATTAACAGGGAGGTGTTTAAGCTTAAAGATTTTCAGCTCATCTATGGCCCATTTTGTAATTTCGTGGTCAGCGCTACCTTCAAAACCAAAACGGTCAAAATAAGGAGTGCGGCCGATCAGGATCATCTCTTCCACTGTAAAACCTACCACGGGCTCCATGAGCTGGGGAACGTAGGCAATGCGGCGGGCAAGCTCCATTCTGGAAAGTTCGGAAATCTTTCTATTTTTTATTCTGATTTCTCCGGACTGGGGAGGAAGCAATCCGCAAAGTGCTCGTAAAAGTGTAGTCTTACCGCAGCCGTTGGGGCCAACAATACCTAGAAAATCGCCAAATTTAATATCAAATGAAACATCTTTGATTACCGGCTTACCATCGTAGCCGCAAAACAGGTTTTTTACTTCCAAAATTCCGGTCATAGTTGGTGTTTTCTTCTTAATAGATACAAAAAGAACGGGGCTCCAATAAATGCCATTACAACCCCCACCGGAATCTCAACCGGGGCCAAAACCGTACGCGCAATAGTATCTGCAACTACCAAAAGAAGCATACCGGAAAGTGCAGAAAATAAAACCAAGAAACGGTGGTGCGGACCAACCAAAAAACGAATAAAATGCGGGACTAGTAACCCCACAAACCCAATCAACCCGGCCACAGAAACTGCAGCTGCAGCTAAAAGTGCGGCCACTGCCAACAGAAACATCCGAATCCGGTCTACATCTACTCCCAAAGTCATAGCCATTTCGTCTCCAAAAAGGAGAGCATTTAATTCTTTCGAATAAAAATAGCCAACCACAATCCCAATCAAAGCATAAGGAAGAAGAAGCAATACCCCTTTCCAATCCGCCCCAGAAAGACTTCCTAAAAGCCAAAAGTAAATAGACTGCAGATCCCCGCCAATAATTACAATCATGGAAATAATCGCACCGCAAAAAGCAGAAACCGCAACTCCTGCCAAAAGCAGGTTCTCCGGAGTAATGCGTCCACCAACACGCGAAAGATTGTATACCACAAATACCGCAATAAGCGAAAATAGAAAAGCAAGAAGCGGTACAAGACTAAATCCCCACAGAGTAGTTCCCAAACCCAAACTCATGGCAATAGCAGCTCCCACTGCCCCACCCCCGGAAACCCCAAGTATGTATGGATCTGCCAATGGGTTGCGCAGCACCCCTTGAAGAATGGTTCCGGAAAGAGCCAAAAGAAGTCCCACTAATGCCGCCAAGATAATACGCGGAAACCTGATCTGCCAAATGATTACGTCTGCATATATACTGGAAGTACAAACCTCTGTAACCTTGCATCCAACCGTATTAAAAACTTCTTTAGGGGAAAGATAAACCGATCCGAAAAACATGGAAAGCAGGCTCACCACAACAAGAATCACTCCCAAAAGAACCGCTGCAAATATACGTTGCTTGATCTTCTTTGTCATCAGTTTGAATTATAGACAAAATTTGAGATTTTCTCAACTGCTTCTACAACACGCGGCCCGGGCCTGCTAATAATATCCGCTTCAATGAACAGAACTCTTTTTTCTTTTACTGCTTCCAACTGTCCCAGTTTTTGGTCTTTGTAAATATCTTTGGGGGTTTTTACCAGTTTAGTTGGAATAATAATAAGTTCCGGTTGTTTTTTAACTAATTCTTCAAAACTATAAAGAGGGTAAGGAGCAGCAGCATTGTTTGCTAGATTCTCTACTCCTGCTTTATTCAAAACATCTGCAATAAAAGTGTGTGGGCCTGCCAGTATCAACGGCTTTAAGCTAATTACAACCATAGCCACAGGTAGGGCTGCCGTGCGAGCCTTGACTTGTTTTTGAATCTTCTCTAGTCTCTCTCTCATTTGGCCAACCACTTCTCTGGCTTCTTTATTTTTCCCGGTAATTTTACCTAAGAGAAGCATGTTTTCTTCTACATCAGATATATTGTGAGGGTTAATGGTAAAAACCGGAAGGGAAAATTCGCGCAGCCTTCTAATATCTGTTTTTTGCGCATCTTCAAGCATCAAAACCAAGTCCGGACTTAAACTGATCACTTTTTCAATGTTTACAATTTCTCTACCCACCTTTAGTTTTGCCAAAGCTTGCTGAGGATAGTTGCAGTTTGTGGTCACACCCACAATTT
This sequence comes from Candidatus Saganbacteria bacterium, assembly GCA_026387795.1. Taxonomy (GTDB): domain Bacteria; phylum Margulisbacteria; class WOR-1; order JAPLLA01; family JAPLLA01; genus JAPLLA01. Next base: position 2,525 of record JAPLLA010000004.1, read on the forward strand.
CATCATCCAATTCCAAAGCAAAAAGCATTTCCGTAATGCTGGGCATGCAGGATACGATTCTCTTAGGCGGATCAGAAAAATAATGGCTTACACCTGTGGAGTCTTTTATCTGCATAGGGGAAGCAAAAACCGGCACAGCAAAAAAAATAAGAACAATAAAAGATAAAAATGATTTCATTGAAATTTGACGCGCCTACGTCTTATGCCCAATATCCAGGTTGAGCCTCTTGAGCGCATCTTCTTCTCCAAATACCACCAGGATATCGCCCCTGGCAATCACTGTTTCACCTGTAGGATTGATAATAGTTCCACCACCACGCCGCACTGCCAGTACCGTAATATTGTATCTGCTACGCAGGTTCAAATCGAGCAAAGATTTACCGATAAAACTCTCTAAAGGAGTAATTCCGATAATTGCAATGTGTTCCCCTAATTCCAAATAATCGAGGATCTTTTGCGAAGCAAGTTTATTGACCAGCTTAATCGCTGCGTCCTGTTCCGGATAAACTACTTGGTCAACTTGCAGTTTCTCTAAAATCTTGCCATGTACGGTATTTTGCGCTTTACAAATGACTTTTTTTATCCCCAACATCTTGCAAAGCTGCGCAGCCATGATGTTGGCTTCTATGTCCGAACTTTCTGCAATAATAACCACATCGCAATCTGCAATCCCGGATTCCTTGAGCGCTCCCTCGTCTGCAATGTTGCCGATAAAAGCATGCGTCACCTGGTCTTTAATCGCCTGGATTTTACTTTCATCGTGGTCTACCACAATTACTTCCTGCTTTTTAAAATACAACTCGCGTGCAACCTTGCTCCCAAACCTCCCTAAACCCAAGATACCGTATTGTTTTCTGCTCATGGCTTACCTCCTGTTTTATCCTATTGAGATCCCCTCTTTGGGATACTCCACTTTAGAATCTCTCTGCTTTAAAGTCAAAGCCAAAAGCAATGTTAATGGGCCAATGCGGCCCACAAACATTACCAGCATTATGATCATTTTCCCGGCGGAAGAAAGATAGGGCGTGATCCCCATTGATAACCCAACCGTGCCAAAAGCAGAAACTACTTCAAATAAAATTGGCAGCAGGGTTTTGTCCCGGTCAAAATAATACAATGAAAGAACCGCTAAACAAACCCAAATTGCAGACAAACTGATCACCATAAAAGCACGCCGAACAGTATCATAAGAAACCCTCCGTCTAAAAAGCACTGTATCTTTCCATCCTTTCAACGTTGCCCAAAGAGTTGCCAGGAAAATAGTAAAAGTTGTAGTTTTTACCCCGCCACCCGTACTCCCGGGACTTGCCCCTACAAACATCAAAAAGATGGTAATCAAAAGTGTCGTTCCGTGCATCTTTCCGATATCCACGGTATTAACACCTGCAGTACGCGGTGTTACTGCCTGAAAATAAGAAGCCATCCATTTACAAGGCTCTGAAAATCCCCCGAGAGTTTGCATGTTGTTCCCTTCCGTAAAATAGATCGCCAGGGTTCCGCCAATAATCAGGCACAAGGTAGTAACAATTACGGTTTTGGAATGAAGAGAAAGCTTTTTTTTCTCTATGACGTCTGAAATTGCCACAAAGCCGATGCCACCAATAATGATCAAAGAAGTAATTGTAAAATTAACGATCGGGTCAAAAACATAGGGCATTAAATTTGCATAATTTCCGGGTAAAGCAAGGCCGGCATTACAAAAAGCGGAAACTGCATGAAAAACAGAATATAAAAACGCCTGCTTATATCCCATTTGCGGGCACCAGTGGAAGAAAAGGAGAAGCATCCCTATCCCCTCCACAAGAAAAACAATGCCAAAAATCTTTTTTAAAACCCCTAACACATCGCGCGTAGAATAAATATTGAGCGCTTCCTGGATCATCAATTTGTCGGAAATAAACATTTTGCGCCTAAGCACCAGCATAAGAATAGTAGAAAAAGTCATATAGCCAAGACCGCCTACCTGCATCAAAATAATAAGTACAATCAAACCAAAAAGGGAATAATGGGTGCCGATATCCAATACAGTTAAACCAGTAACACAAGTAGCAGAATTAGCGGTAAAAGTTGAATCCAAAAAATTAGTCGCTATTCCGGATTGTGCAGCAATCGGCAAACTAAGCAGAACCCCTCCCGCAAAAATTATCAATAAGAAGCTCATAGCGATAATAAAGCTGGGGGAAAATTTAAACATCGATCCCCATCTCCTTAAGGGCATCAAGAGAAGCTAATATGCGTCGGGGCTTGTTTGGCCCTTCGGGTTTGGAAACAACCCCTTCTGCTTCCATTTCATCCATGATCCTGGCAGCACGGTTGTAGCCAATACTGAACCTGCGCTGTAGATGAGATGTAGATGCTTGGCCGGATTCGATGATCAATTTTGCTGCGTCACCAAAAAGAGAATCACGTCCTCCAGGTCCTGCAGAATCACCTTCCCCACCGTCTCCGTTCGCCCTATCATCCAATACTGATTTGATCGAGACGATTTCTTCCAGATATTCAGGGGGCGCCTGATCTTTAATGAACTTAACAACCCTATCTACTTCTTTGTCTGTGACAAAACCACCTTGCAGCCTGATCGGCTTCATTGCTCCCACTGGGTTATAAAGCATGTCGCCGCGTCCCAATAATTTTTCCGCACCGCTGGTGTCCAGGATAACCCTGGAATCAATTTGCGTGGCAACTGCAAAAGCGATGCGTGAAGGGATGTTTGCTTTAATCAGCCCAGTAATAACATCTACAGAAGGCCTTTGAGTGGCAATGACAAGATGGATCCCTGTAGCACGCGCCATTTGCGCCAAGCGGCAGATAGTGGTTTCCACTTCGTTTGCTGCAGCCATCATCATATCTGCCAATTCGTCTATGATGACTACAATGTAAGGAAGCATGGCGTCCGGTTCTTTTTCCACAACTTTATTGTTATAACCCTGGATATTCCTTGCTCCAGACGCATGGAAAAGATGGTAGCGCCTTTCCATTTCTTTGATGACCCAATCTTTTAGCATACGCGCTGCTCTCCTGGGTTCCGTAACTACTGGAGCCAAAAGATGCGGGATCCCGTCATAAACCGAAAGCTCTACCATTTTAGGATCAATCATCACCATTTTTACTTCGTCGGGCCTGGCACGCATTAAGATGCTGGTAATCAAAGCATTAACACAAACACTTTTCCCGGAACCGGTTGTTCCTGCAATCAGCAAATGCGGCAAGCGGGTCAGATCTGCATAAATTGGGGTGCCGGATAAATCCATTCCTAAAGCTACAAATAACGGACTTTCATTGTTTTGAAATTCCGGACGGTTGATGATGGTTTTTAAATGTACGGAAACTGTTCCAGGATTTGGAACTTCGATCCCAATGGAATTTTTACCCGGTATCGGCCCTTCAATCCTGACTCCTCCGGTTGCAAGGTTAAGCGCAATATCGTCCGCAAGATTAACTATGCGGCTCACTTTTACTCCAGGATCAGGCTGGATTTCAAAACGAGTAACTGCAGGGCCCTGGCTCACTTCTATGATCTGTGCACCTACTCCAAAGTTTCGGAGTGATTCCTCAAGCAGTTTTTTACGCAGATCGATACTCTCTCCAATTTGTTTTTCCCTATCCTTTTCCGCTTTGGTCGGGTCTTCCAGGATATCCATTGGCGGAAGTTTGTAATTGTCCACCTTTTTATGCCTGACCAGGATTTTCTTGTCGGGCTCGCCTTCGTCCTCATCTCTATTTACAATGCTGATCTCTTTAAATTTTTGAGGAACAAGTTTTTCTTTAATGGGCTCAGGTCTTACTTCTTCTGGCTTTTGTTCAAAAAGCGGGGCCTGAACCGGTTTTTCTGCTGCTTTCTTTAGTTCTTTTTTCTTTGGCTTTTCCCAAGTATCATGTTTTGTAAATAGAAATTTTACTGCTGCCAAAAGAAGATTGCTTGCCCAAATAAAAATGCCAAAGACCCAATTTGCTGCATCTGCCAGCGTCACATTTAAAACTAAAAGTGAAGAAAAGAGCCCTACTGCGGTTAATATTATGTATGCACCAGCAACTCCCACCACATTTGAAAGCCCAAGTGCAACTCCGTATCCAATCACTCCCCCTGCCCCGGCAAAAACCCCTAATGCCTGGCCAAAATACTCGGGAGAAAAAAATTGAAAGAAAGAGATTAAAGTTAGAAAGAGCGCTATCAGTCCTGCCAAACGCATGGAGATCTCTTTGATCTCATGGCGGATTAAAGTGATGATACCGTAAAGCCCCATAAAAAACGGAAGCGCAAAAACCCCAACCCCCACCCCTCTTAGCAAAACTGTTTTTACCAAGTAAAGCCCGATCCAGCCTGTGGCAGAAGAAAGGTTTGAAATTAAAATGAATGCAGCAGCAGCCAGAAAAATAATTCCGACCAGGTCCTGCTTAAATTCCGGAGGAAGTAATGGTTTACCGCTTTTTAATGATTTACGCTTAGCCATTTTGGGGAAAGTATAGCATAATTTTAAAAACCAGGCCAACGACCTGGTCTGACACGCATAGCAGAACCTTTTCTTTCTTCAGCAAAAACATACATCGCCCCATCCTCTTCAAAAACCCGCGCCAATAATTTTGCGCTTTCTAATCTTTGTTCTAAACCTACCCTAGAAGAAGCCTCTCCCATTTTTGCGGTTTTGAAAACAGCCAAACTATCCCGTAAAACATGTACAGTTCTAACTTTTAACCCTCTCATTAAATCCCAAAATTGAGGCGAACAGTCTGAACGCAACAACTCAATAAACTTCCCCTTGGCCCTGGTTATTGCCAATACGTTGGCATAGGTGATTTTGTTGCGGAATACAGCTATGGAAGATTTTACTTCCAAAGCAGAAGCAGCTGCAATCACTTTACCCGCTATCGCTTCCAAAACCCCATCCGGGACATTGCGTATGCTTTCATCCGGTAAAGGGTCAAGATCAGAAAATACGGCGTGCACTAAATCTAGCAGCCCTTTTTCAGTTTTAGGCATTTTAGCTTTTACATCCAGCACTGCAACCAAATCATCGATCAAGTCAAACGCAGCAAAAGCAATTAATCTGGCTCGGTCCGTGCAAATAACATGCCCGCCGCCAGCAGCATCGGGGTAAGTCACATATTGTTTTCCAACTACCGAAGGATAAATGCTACATGGGGGATTGGCACAACTTTCAACTCCATAGCGCCGGGCAAACCGATAAAAAACCACTGCCACACTATTAGGATGATCATGATTAAATGCCAATTGCCGGGATTGCCCACCATAAGCAGCGGTAACCAACTGCCTCATGGCAGGAAAATGTTCTATTGGAAGAGCTAAATTGCCCATACTTTCTCCTTACTCAACTGTTATCGCTTCTGTTTGTAAAAAATTTCATTTTTGTAGCATTTAAAACAAATTTTTTATAAAAACCCAATCCTCCTGCTTATCCTCTCCTCCGGCGGCTGCATCAGTGTGTGGATAGCGTCAAAGACCGACTTGAACCTTGCATCACACTTTTGTTCCAATTCTCTGATTTTGTCTGCTAATTCTTTGTGGGTAGATAAAATCTGTTTCAATTTTACAAAAGTACGCATAATTAATATATTAACTTGTATCGCTCGCTCACTATGCAAAACGGACGATAGCATGGCAATGCCCTGCTCAGTAAAAGCATGTGGCAGATATTTAATATGCCTCCCCTTACCAGAGCCTTCCCTACCTTCTAAGATCACAAATTGTGATCTTAGAAAATCGAGTTCTTCCTTATTCAACTGAAACATGAAGTCTTCTGGAAACCGTCCGATATTTCGCTTTACTGCTTGGTTCAAAACAAAGGTCTTGACCACATATAGTCCCGCAATATCCCGATCCAGCATAACTTTTTGTCCTCTGATCATTAAAATCTTGCCTTCAATCCTCTCAATCGGTATGAGATCCTTCATGATTGATACCTCCTTATACAGGTATTGAGCAATTTGGTTGCCAGGTCAAACTCACCCTCTCCCCTTTTATTCCCCTCTCCCTCTCTTAGAAAGAGAGGGAGAGGGGATAGGGGTGA
>JAPLLA010000026.1 GCA_026387795.1 Candidatus Saganbacteria bacterium
GATGATGATGCCGTCGATCCCTTTGATTTCCAGGACTTTTTCTTTTTGGATGGCTGGGAGACATCCCGCAACATAAACAAACTTACAGGCTCCTTTTTTCTTGTAGGAAAGAGCTTCTTTGATGGTTCTAAAGGCTTCATCTCGCGCCTCTTTGATAAAAGCGCAGGTGTTGATCAGGATAATTTCTGCTTCTTTGATGTTGGAAGTAAACGTGTGGCCGGAATGGCAAAAGGAACCCATTAAGACCTCTGTGTCAGTCAGATTTTTTGGGCAGCCCAAACTTATTACAAAGACTTTCATAGCATTAATCATAGCAAATAATCTCTAATCCCGCAAAAAGCCAATTTTGGGTGTGGGTTTTTCTGGGGGTTGCATGAGCTCACCAGCTCTTTATGTGTAGCAAGTATCCTTCGCAATTTTACGAAAGTTTTTACTATGAGAATACTAATTTTTATGGCTCTTTCGCTTCTTAATATACTAGATAGCATTGCTACTCCATGCTCAGTAAATGCATAAGGCAATGATCCACCGAGGTGTTTTCTTGATGGTATCGCATTTTGCGATACCAGGATTTCTGCTTCCTGATGGGTGAGCTGGAACATGAATTCTTCGGGAAAGCGGGCTTTATTCCTTTTTACCTGTTCCCTTAATCGGATAGCCTTTACCCCATAAAGTTTTGCCAAATCTCTATCTAACATCACTTTTTCACCTCGTATCAGGAAAATCTTGTTTTCTATCCTTTCTATGGGCAAGATCTCGTTGTCCATAATCTATCACCTCCTGGTATTTTATTAGCAATTTGACTTCCCGCCTACGCCAAGGCTACGGTGGGTAAACCGCGATGGGTTTATCCCGAGCGAAGTCGAGGGATGTCGGAAGTTTCGACACTTCGCCGAAAAACCCTACACTTTATCCGGGGGAGGATATCGCATTTTGCGATATCCTAAAAGAAAGTAGCTAAATTTGAAATCCCCTTTAAAAACCGACGATATGTTTTTGATGAGTTCCCAATAAGGATATAAATTATGCCAAGGATTCCTGGAGGGAGATACGGTTTTTCTAATCAGGTTGTGCATAGAGCAACTGTTGATGGTGTTCAAGTTGCAGCTGGGCAAAGATTTAGAGGTACGGTTGCTGAAGTAAGAAGAGAAGGTCAGCCGCAAGGGGCATTTGTTGATTTGGGCAATGGTTTAAGGGGTTTAATAAGGGGAGAATTGCGGTTTTCACGCGGAGACGAAGTTACAGTACAAGTAAAAAAACTGCAGCGATCAGGACCCAGGGTTTTAATTGATTTAGCAGTAGTTGACCGTCTTGATCCCAAAGGTCCGCCTGAGCCACAGAGAGCAATTGTTATTGGTCGTTTGGGTGGTGCGCATAGAATTGAGATTGATCAACGTCCATACATTGTCCTTGATAAGTTTATGAGAAGCGGGATGTCTTATCGGCCGGGTGAATCCTTCTATGTTTTGAGAATGGGTAGAAAGGTGCGTATTGGCGAAGAGGAATTGGAGATGTGCTGCTCCGAATCTTTTCTTGGAATTGCGGAAAGAGTATTAACGGCGATTAAGGATCAAACGGTTCTGGAAGGAAGCTTTATAGGGGCAAGAGGGAGGTCTGGGGAATACGAAGGAGCGGTGTTTGCGTTTTGGCCGGAGTTCGGAGTTGTTTATTCTGCTGAGTCATGTGAAAGGATAAAGGCAAAGGCTACATATTTGGGAGAATGTAATATGCTATTAACCATGCAGGGGATCGATCAGAGCAGCACACCTTGGGATCTTGTTTGTGCTAGGGCGGACAATAAACCGCTTATGGCGGTTTTAGTTGATTAATACCAAATTATCGCGGTGGATTGCTTCTTCAAAACTTTGCTGAAAAGTGTAACAGTTTTAGTCTCTCAAAAAGCCGATTTTAGGAGTGGGTTTTTCTGGGGGTTCCATGAGAGTATGGATAGTGTCAAAAATGGCTTTAAACTTTGTATCATACCCTTTTGTTTTTTGTTCTAATTCTCCGATCTTTTCTGCTAATTTTTTATGGGTAGAAAGAAGCCGTCTTAGCTTAACAAAAGTACGCATTATCATAATGTTTACTTGGATGGCTCTTTCGCTGTTTAGGATTGAAGAAAGCATAGCAACACCTTGTTCCGTAAATGCCATTGGCAGATATCTTCTGCCGCCTCGTTTTGAGGTCGCAATTTGCGACCTCAAAGGTGGATTTGAAATAACATTTTGACACCTCAAAAACTCCTCTTTTGTTAATTGAAACATAAAGTCAGGAGGGAATCTTTTTGGATTTCTTCTGACTTGTTCATTTAGTCTTTTTGTGGGAACCCCATATAACTCTGCCAAGCCTTTATCCAGCAGGACCTTTTTCCCTCTGATTAAATAGATCTTGTTTTCGATTGCTTCATAAGGTATTAGGTTGCTCATGGTTATAATTATGAGCAATTTGGTTGCCAGGGCAAACTCACCCTCATCCCTAGGGAAGGGGGTGAGTTGTTTTTCGTCACTTCGCCGAAAAATGCGACACCCATCGACAGACTCGGGGTAAAGTTTTAGTTAATCAACACCAAATTATCGCGGTGGATGACTTCATGCGTGGTTTCGTAACCAAGGAGGGAGCTAATTACGGAAGATTTCTTTCCCATGATCTTTTCCATCTCGTGATTTGTAAAATTGATGAGCCCGCGGCCGATCTCACGCCCGATTTCATTTGTAATGCTGACCAGGTCTCCTGCTTGATAGCTACCTTTATTCCCGATTACTCCAACTGCCAGAAGACTCCCGCCTTTTTTAAGCGCAGAAGCAGCGCCTGGGTCAATTGAAATAGTCCCTTTGGTAGTTAAGCCGTGTGCAAGCCAGCGTTTTCTGGATTCTACTTCAGCAGCTTTGGGTACAAAGAAAGTCCCTTCTTGTTTTCCTTCAAGAATGTTTGTAATTACTCCTGGTTTTTTGCCGCTGGCAATGATCATGGCTACTCCTGCATCCTGTGCGATTTTTGCGGCTTGCAATTTTGTGATCATTCCGCCTGTGCCAAGTTCTGTCCCAGGATGCCTGGCTGCGTTTTCCACTTCTTCGGTAATAGTTTCGATCTTATCTACAAGATAGGAAACCCCTTCTTCTGAATCCATATAAAAGCCGTCTATGTCAGTTAGGTTAATAAGTAGGTCTGCACCGATCAAGCTTGCAACCAGTGCTGCGAGCGTATCATTATCTCCAACTTTAATTTCGTCGATTGAGACCGTATCATTTTCATTTACAATTGGGATTACGCCAAGTTTGAGCAGGGTTAGAAAAGTGTTTCTGGCATTGAGATAGCGTTCGCGGTCTGCGATTGCATCCCTGGTCAAAAGTACTTGTGCCACAGTTACATCTTCTTTGCCAAAAGCTTTTTCGTATTCTTTCATGAGAAGCGTTTGTCCGACTGCTGCTGCTGCTTGTTTTTCAGGTATGGTTTTTGGTTTGGTCTTAAGCCCCAGCTTTGCAGAGCCTGAAACAATGGCGCCAGAGGAAACAATTACAAATGATTTTTTCTTTAGCCAAGGAAGGATCTCTTTAACAATTCTTTGCAGGTTGGCAACGTTTAACTCCCGCTTTTCGTTGGTTAAAGAGGAACTGCCGAGTTTGATTACAATGGTTTTGTGAGTTTTGGTTTTCATTTCCATTATTATAGGTGAAAAACTAGTCCAGGGCAACGGGGAAGAGGGTTGGAGCCTGCTTAAAAACCCCAAAGTTTTTTGGGATTTTGGTTCTAAAAGGGCGATAAATTAGCATGAGAATTACGCCAGCAGTAGAGGGGACGAGAAGAGGAATATATCCTTCTAATCCGAATGTGCCTGTAGCGCTATACATGGTCCGATTAGATCGTGCTGGGAATGCGGTACTAAAGATCAGGGGGCGGTTGATTGGTTTTTGTAAAGATCCGGCGAATTTATTTGGTGATGCATTAAAGCAAGGAGAAATTATTGCGGTAGAGTATAGCGATAGGGTTGTGATTGGGGTGTTGAAAAATGGATATAAAAAAGACCAAGCGCGGATAGTTCGAGATTATAAAACCTTGGATAGAACTGTGTTTTTAGAAGAAATAGAAACAGTTTATTTTGCGGAGGGAAAAGGGGTCAGGATTGAAGAGACAACCCATGACGGGCCTCACGTTAATTTAGCTCGGGTTAGCCCTGCTTATGCCAAGTTTGAGACAACGGGACATGTTTACACAAGGGATTGCAAAGCTACTTTTTCTTTTTTAGGCGTGTTTTTTGAGCTTTCTTTGGAACCAAACAACGCGATTACTCGAGCAGCGAAAAACGGGACCTTGTTAATGAGCGGGGGTCCTTTAGCAGAAACAATAGAGTTTTGGGATACGGAAACAGACGAATTATTATATGAGATCCCGGTAGAGGATGGATATATTGCAACAGTTGCTGGCCAAAGAGTTTCTTTAGAACAAAAAGGGATGCATGATCTAGGGGATTTTTGGCCTGCGGTAAAGGAGTCTGAACAAGGAGAAGTGGCAAAACCAGCTTTTGTGCCTAGGGTATGCCCAATACCCGTGGGGAGTACGGAACTAAATATTAACTATACCAGGATTACCTTTGATGGTGATATGAGGCTGCAGGCCAAAATGAATAAAGAGGGTGCAGTCCTTACTATGTTTGAAGATAGGGTGGAAGTAGTGGTGGGAGCGGGGAAAAAAGAGAAGCATGTTGTTTATCTTGATACAGAAGGATATGTGTTGGGTACGGACAAAAAACGGTTTTGTTCTGCGCGTTCGGGTGATCCGGTTCGGATTCATCGTGACAAAGGAGATACTACGCAACAATTTCTCCTCTTTTGGCAAGTGGCATTAAAAAGAGATCTTGGAGTTTTTGAAGTGGCAAAAAAGGTCTCCCCTCAAAAATTTGCAGAGCTTGTCAGAACCGCGGAATTTGCAGGAGATGATATTTATGTGGTTAGAGTAAGTTCTGGCGGCAAGGACAGGGTTGTTTTAGAAATAGAAAAGGAGGAAGTTCCTCTTACCAATCCGAGCTTGAGGGATCTTTTATACAATGAAGACTTGTATTTGATTTTAAAAAAGGTTAATGGCCAGGTAGTTGTTTCAGCTCATGCCGTGGATGATAAGCATTATATGGTCTCTTTTGGCTATTCTTCCCATTTCAACAGGTTTTTTTGGCATAGAAAAGTAGAAGAGGATGCTGAAAGGGAATTTGTGGATCTGATCAATGAAGAGCATTCACTTGAAAAATATAAGCCACGCTGCTTCCTGGATGTATATTTTCATGCGGGTTCAGTTATTTATGTAAAATTTGATGATGACCAAGAGGAAAGCATTCCCCAAGTCAGAAATAGGGATTCTGTCCCTGTATATAGGGAAGAAATTGAGGATATGGAGGGGAACTATAGCTATCTATATGGGACCAAGCCTTGGAAGGGAGTGCTTACTCGCGTGCGTGGTTGGGTTTGCGGCATTCCTTTGCTGCAAACACATGGAAAAGAAGATGGACAAAAGCCCTCTTTTGGTTTTGCTTTTGGCGGGGTCCAGGTTTTTATCCCGGAAAGCGCAGTAGAGAGGTGGCAATTGGCAAAAGGATCCAAGGTAGATTTTTATGATGAATATGGAGCAGTTAGTTGTGTTCGACATGGGGAAGATATCGCAAGATTTAGAACATTAAGAGATAGAAACAAGCGTTTAATTGCTTCAGGTGCAGGAAGATTAACCCATGGTTTATTGGAGGACGGACCTTCAGTTTTAGAAAACATCGGTCCAACAATAGTTATGGGAAAGTTTGGGGTGAAGGTGGGTGGGGGTTTTCTTCCTTTCTTTTTATTGGGGGAGGGAGCAAAGAGTTTTAGAATGCGTTTTTTTGAGGGTAAAACTTATTCTGCAGTAGCCGGCAAAAAAGGGGAAGTGCTTTATTGGGCAGAAAAAGAAGTGTTTGATGCGGCAGACCAAAGAATTATTGATGCGCGTTTGCTTTTGGAAGAAAAACCGGAGACATTTGAAGCTCGTGCACAAGCTTTTTGTGGAGCAAAACCAACAGGTGTTGCTCAAGCTGTTTATGATAGGGCGATGAAGGCTTCTGCGTTAAATGAGATTGCAGGAGTATACGATTGGATTTTGTCTCAACTTGGGAAAAGTCCTTTTAATGCCGTTTTACTTTCCCAGTTGATGGAAATTAGGAGTAAACTGATTCTACTTAGTGCTTGTTTTAGAAGAAAACGTAAAATTGAGGCGGAAATCCGTCCTTTTATGGTGGGTGGGGAATTGCAAAGTGATAGGATTGCCGGTTTACGACAATATGTATTAGATAAAGAATTAACTGCCTTGGAAATAGCATTCCTTTTGCAAAAACTGGAGGGCATTGTAGACATTGAAGCGCAAGCGTTTGTTTCTGTTATAATATGTCGGTATTCTTTTTAAATGGGAGGTTTTAAATATGGAAGAAAATAAACAACAGATCCAAATCGACATTGATGAACAGACCTTTAACGGGGTGTATTGCAACTTAGCCGCAATTTCACATACTGAAACAGAAGTGATCATGGATTTTATTTATATCCATCCTCCCAAAGGCAGGGTCCGCTCCAGGGTGATCACGTCTCCAGCACACGCCAAAAGACTGTTAAGGGCCCTGCAGGATAATCTTGCAAACTACGAAAAGAGTTTTGGTCCGATCAAAGAAGCAGCAGGGCCGGCGCAGGGGATTCAAATCAACATGGGACCCAATCTGAACTAGGGAGGGTTACCGACAGTTACAGAAAGTTACGGACGGTTACCGACAGTTGCCACTAGTAACTTTCAGTAACCTTCTGTAACCATCAGTAACTTTTCCAAGTCTTGCAAGCGGACTTCTGAGAAATTCCCAATGATCAGCGGAACACCGAGGTTCCTTAATTTCTCTTTTGTAAATGAAGTGGTAATGCCAACTATTTTCATCCCCGCAGCTTTTGCGGACCCAAATCCAAACAGGGAGTCCTCAAATACTACGCAGTTTTCTGGATGAACCTTTAACTTTTCTGCTGTTTTTAAGAATACTTCTGGATGCGGTTTGCTGTATGTGAGCTGTGAGTCATCAACAATCGCGTCAAAATACTTCCTGATCTTTAATCCGTCCAGTGTAAAGTCCAGGTTTTTAAGCGGGGCAGAGGTAGCAACTCCGAGTTTAACTCCTTTTTCTTTTAACTCTTTTAGTAGATTGGAAAGGCCAGGGATTTCTTTTAAGTAGGGCTTATAAATTTCACGGTAGAGTGCTTCTTTGTCTTCCGCATGCTTTTCTATAAAAGATCTTTCTAATGGTTTTTTGAAGAGATAGGTGAGGATGGCTTCGTTATTTTTTCCCCACATCTTGTTTTTAAATTCTTCGGATGACACATCAAAGCCGAGTTTCTTGGCATAAGCGCGCCAGGCTTTATCATGATATGGCCCGTCGTCGATAATGGTGCCGTTTAAGTCAAAAATTGCAGCTTCTAATTTTGGCATGGCCGCTATTATAGCATGTGTTATAATTTCCCAATGTTTGATTCAGCAGCAGTAAAGTTTTTGCTTAATATCTTAATCTTTATTTCTCCGCCATTTCTATTTATAGTACTTGCGGTGTGGGCGTACCGCGTTAAAAAAGAACGGGAAAAACGCTTGAATCTTAAATGGAAGATAGAGGAAATTTTTCCTGAAGAATAAGGTTTAAATTTTTTGTTGTGGGTTGTGAGTAGTGTGTTGTGAGGCCATAACTTGCCTCACAACTCATAACACACCCTCACAACATTTTTTATAGCTTCCAGCTTCTAAGATTCTCCAACTCTTCATAAGCAGTCATGTCGTAATGTACTGGTGTTATTGAGATGTATCCTTCTTTGACTGCCTGAAAATCCGCATCACTGCTTTCACGCGGAGGCTTTACTGATCCTGCCATCCAATAATAGGTCCGTTTTCTGGGATCAATCCTTTTTTCGAATTTTTCTTTGAAAGTAATCTTGCTTTGGTGCGTGATTTTTATCCCTTTGATTTTTTTCTCCGATATGGCAGGAACATTTACGTTTAAAAGCACTCCTTTTGGGAGCTTCTTTTTTAAAACAATGCAAGACAGCTTTCTGGCAAACTTTGCTGCAACGGAAAAATCCGGGTCCTCAAAAGTTCCTAAAGACATTGCAATTGATGGGATATCAAACATGGTCCCTTCTGTAGCAGCAGAAACAGTGCCTGAATAAATGACATTGATCCCCAAGTTTGGACCGAGGTTAATGCCGGAAACTACCAGGTCCGGTTTTTCTTTTAGTATTGAGACAAGTGCGATTTTTACGCAGTCCGCAGGTGTGCCGCTTACTGCATAGCCAAAAAGTTTTCCCCTGCGCACGGCTTTGGTTACTCTTAAAGGGTCGGTTAAAGTAATAGCGTGTCCAACTGCACTTTGTTCTCCAGAAGGGGCCACTACTATCACGCGGCCGATCTTTTCCATCTCTTTGTAAAGGGCAAAAATTCCTGGTGCGTAAATGCCGTCATCATTTGTGAGTAGTATCAAGGGCTTCTTTTTTAACATGGCCTAATTATGTTTTTTTTGTAAAGGTTAGTCAACTTGTTTATCAGGTTTAGAGATAACGATAAGCGATCCAGATGCCCAATATTCCGCCAAGGAAGCTTCCTAGAAGAGAAAGCATGGAAAAAACATCTACCCCAAAAAAAGAGGGGAGGTAGCCTCCTACAGTTGATCCAATTATCATCCCCCAAAATACTGCGGATTTGTTAGACATTTGCTTAAAGCTTACTCTTAAATTGCAATTTGGGAAAGAGGGCATTTTAGTTAAGGATGTTCTGTTGATAAATTTATGGGTAGGGGAGTATAATGCGTTTTGTAAATAAGTAAAGGAGGATGCAACTGTGAAAAAACTGATAGTGATCAGCATTCTATTTACATTCATTGTTTTTGTTCTCTTTTTTATTGCAAGCTGTGGACAGAGTGGATCTGGCCCAACCCCGGGGCCTGCTCCTACTCCAACCGGTAGTGTTTCTATTACCGGTAGTCTTTATTCTGGTACAGTGCGTACCTCAGCTATACAAGTTGCAGGTTCTGGAAGGATGAGCATGGCGAGTGCGGTTTCTCCTGTTCCGGATTATCAGGTGGTGGCGGTGGGTACTAAGGATAAACTGGTTTATTTCCCGGATGCAGATACCAGCAGTTCCGGTAATTTTACTATTTCTCATCTTCCTTCGGGGGAATCTTTTTACTTGGAACTCATTGATGATCACAAAAGATTTGTGGCACCTGTGGCTTTTGGAGCAACCACCACTGAAGTAATCATGGCAGTTACTTCTGAAGCAGGTAATCCAAGCATTGATCTTGGTCGTATTGTGTATGAAAGTGGGAAAGGAGTGGGGGTGCCTACCATGGAACCGTCTTTTTCTATGCTTGACGGCCATAGTGAAGCCAAAAAGAAAAGCGGAGAAACTTTTGTTCCGGTGGGGGCTGGGATTTTGGGGCGGGGAACTGGAGAAGCACACTATATTGGTACTTTGCATGATGCTGTAGATGAGGATGAAGACGGGCTTCCAGATGTAGTGGATATCGATGATAACGGGGATGGGAAAGTGGATGGTTTGGATCCTACTCCCAGAAGATCTGGAGCCAAAGAAGTGAATATTGCTGAAATCAATAACACTAATAGTTTTGCAAACTTACCCAGGCAATATGAGCAGTATCCTACTTATATCAATGGTTCCGTAAATACCACTCCGATTGATGTTCCCAATATTACTATTTTGGCAATTGAAATCGTGATGGCTCCAGGGCATTCTGCTTCAGAATTTTCTGATGTACGTGTGTCTGAAGGACCAGATTGGCTTGCTTCTGCTACGATTGTTGGTACTGCTATTGGTGGATATCCTCCAGACGGGACGCCGTGGACGAACGAAAATTATAGGCTTTATAGCAATAACGATCGCTGGGTAGTTTGGGTGATACCGCATGGGACACCTGAAGCAGGAGATGCCCTAAAATTTAGAGTAACCTATGCTAATAGCTCCGTAAAATATATACTCTCAACCATAACATTTGTGTTTACGGATATTCCTAGGCTGATTGCTTATGTGGATGCCGGCGGAACTCACTCTGGTTCAGAGCTTAATCTGGCTAACTATACTGCCAATAGTAATAAATTTGATTATTCAGGTTCTAATATCACTTTTAAGTGGACTGCACCCAAGGATGATTTGGGTAATCAGATTTCTTGGCTGGAGCATTATCTAGATGGAATCCTTTATTATACTGCAAGTGATACAACATTTAGCGGAGGGTCTATACATATTACTCCAACGGCGGAAACTGATTCTACTTTTGGAACAGTTTATTCATATACATTCACTCCAACCACAGATGCTTTTAGCTGGTTTAAAGTAGACGTTAAGTCCCAAAGCCCTGCTTCCGGAGGAAGCAACGCTTCGCAGTTGATTAATTTCAAAAAAATATAAGTCAGGAGGCAAAAAAATGGCAGAAGAAACGTTTTGGACGAGATGGGAAGGCAAGCTTCAGTGGGAAAAGTTTGTGGATAAGAATAGGAATCCGATTGGTCTTGGGATTAGAATGTTGGCTTTCTTAATTTGGATCGTAGGGCTAATACTGCAAAATGTGTGGGTCTGCGGTGTTGCAATCGCTATTTTTGCTTTTGCAGGATTTTTCCCTAAGCCGTATAAACCAAACCCTTGGGCAGAGAAGTGGGTTCTAAAGATTGGCTTCAGACTGGAAAATTTCGTGTGCCAGTTTATTGCGTTTATTATTTACAGCGCAGGATTTGGGATGCATCGCGTGATGTGGGTTGTGTTTGGTTTTTTTATTGCGTTTCTAGGAGTGCTTTTTTTTAGGAAGGATTGAGGCTTTAATTTTATTCAATGCAGCTTGGTAGGCATTGTAAGTTTCTTCGTTAAAGAGGACAAACGATATTTTTATCCCCTTCTTTTGTTCCTTTAGGAATTCGGCTACTGTTTCCAGTGCGACTGGAGCAGCCTTTTCTACTGGATAACGATATGCCCCAGTGCTGATAGAGGGAAACGCAATAGAACTCAGTTCATTCTCTACTGCAAGCTTTAAGCTTTCTTCATAGGTTAGTCTTAGCATTTCTGCTTCTCCCAGGGTTCCTCCCATCCAAATTGGACCCACAGCATGGATAACATGCCTGGCAGGAAGATTGCCTGCACTTGTAATCACAGCCATCCCTGCAGAAATAGGTCCTTGCATTTCAACCAATGCTTTGCAATCTTCTAAAATTGCCGGTCCTCCGGCTTTGTGGATTGCTCCGTCTACTCCTCCGCCTCCCATCAAAGAACCGTTGGCTGCGTTTACAATTGCATCTACTTCTTGCGTAGTGATATCCCCTTGGATCAATTTAATAAAAGAGGCCCTAATGGTTAATTCATTTTCCTGGTCCATGGCCACAATTATAGGGGGATATTTTTAGTCCTACTAGTGAAATTTGCTCCTTATATGCACGATAATTTTATGAATAAACAAACAGAGGAGAAACAATGACTCTTATTGGTTTTGGTGGAGATATAGGCAAAACTTTTCCTGCTGTGGTTGCTAGGGTAAACAGAGAGGTTGGATTAGATGGGACCACTTTTGCATCCCATTGCAGAGTGCGTTTGTCTCCCGCAGAATTCAACCAGCTTTTAGACCAGGGATATTGCTTTCATAAGTGTCCTAATGGTAAGGATTTGCTGGTAACTTTTAGGGCGCAAGAGCTTAGCCCTGCTTATATTCAGGCAAACTTGGATGTATTTGATTTGCAGGCTAAAGAGTTAGTTGGTATTACCGATTTTCAGGTGTTTCCTACAGAGAAAAAAGCAACTATGCACGAAATTGTAATCATGCCGCAAGCTGGTTTTACGGAAGATGCGCAAAGGGTTCTGGTTGATGCAGGTTTTACTGCAGAAGAACTTCAGCCCTGGAATTTTCAGGCAAAACGCTGGTATCGGCCAACAGGAAACGCAGCAAGGCTTTGTTTGGAAGGGGGATATCCTTTGGGTGCTTGGGTTAAGCGCGGTTACAGGCAAAAGGATAATGCTGGTTATGGGGATATTTTTCAGACCTTGGTTAGGACTGCAGTTGAAGTTTCAAAGGGATTAGGAGTGAGCTCTTTTATGTTGAAAGAAGTTGGAGAAGAGGATACTCCTGGAAGGGATCGGTTAATGGCGCATTATGCAGCAGTTTTTGGAGCAGAAGTGCATGGCCATCCTCTTTTTGGAAACATGGAGATCAAAATTTAAATTGAGGTAAAAAATGACAGCAATACCTAAAAATCCAATTGGCAGATTAAGAAACGTAGGAGTTATCGCGCATATTGATGCGGGTAAGACCAGTTTAACAGAAGCAGTCCTTTATCATGCCGGACAAGTAAGGAAAATAGGGAGAGTGGATACAGGCGGGACTGTAACTGATTATCTTGCAGAAGAAAGAGAAAGAGGAATTACCATTACTTCTGCTGCAGTTACGGTTTCTTGGAATGGATGCCAGCTTAATTTAATCGATACTCCAGGCCACGTTGATTTTACCGCAGAAGTGGAAAGATCGATCCGGGTTTTAGATGGTGCAGTAGTAGTTTTTTGCGCTGCTAGTGGTGTTCAGGTGCAGTCTGAAAAAGTTTGGCGCCAGGCAGACCGTTACCAGGTTCCCAGGATTGTTATGGTAAATAAAATGGACAGGGTTGAGGGAAATTTTTGGAAAGTAGTGGAACAAGTAGACAAAATGGGTGCACACCCGCTGCTCTTGCAGCTGCCGGTTGGGGAGGGGAGAGGTTTTGAAGGGGTTGTAGATTTACTTAAGATGAGGGCAATCCGTTTTACCGGAGAAGCAGGGACCATGATTGAGCAAGATATTCCCTCTGGCTTGCTTGATATGGCAGAGAGGTATCGCAGTAAGTTGCTTGATGCAGCTGTCGAGAATTCGGATTCCCTTTTAGAAAGGTATTTGGCAGGAGAAACTTTAACTGAACAAGAAATTCAAGATGGTTTAAGAGCAAGAGTACTGCAAAACCAGGTTACCCCTGTTTTTTGCGGCTCTGCTTTGCATAATATCGGAGTTCAGCCTGTATTAGATGGAGTAGTGGATTTACTTCCTTCTCCTTTGGATCGGGGGAGGATGCGTGGAACTGATCCTGTAAGTGGGGAAGAGGTTTTTAGAGAACCGGATGCAGATGCACTTTTGTCTGCTTTGGCTTTTAAGCATGTTAGAGATCCTTATAGGGGGGAGCTTACTTATCTAAGGGTTGTTTCAGGAAGATTGACCCCTAATACCCGTTTACTGGATGTTACAACTGGAAGAGAAGAAAGGGTTTCTGGAATTTTCCGGATGCGGGCAGATGAACCGCAAAAGCTGCTAGAAGCAGGACCAGGTGAAATTGTGGCAGTATCTGGTTTTGAAGGAGTGCGTACTGGAGATACGATTACTCATCCCGATCATCCGCTGGTGTTTGAAAGCATGGATTTTCCGGATCCAGTAGTACATTTAGCAGTAAGACCCAAAACCCGTGCGGACCAGGGTAAACTGGGCATGGCGCTTAATACTTTAATGAAAGAAGATCCTACTTTTAAAGTTACGCGAAATCAAGATACAGACCAGATTATTATTTCCGGAATGGGGGAATTGCATTTGGAAGTCATTGTCCATCGCCTGGCTTCTGAGTTTGGGGTAGAAGTAGAGACAGATGCACCCCAAGTAGCTTATAAAATTGGGATTTCTAGGAGTGTCCCAAATGTTAAAGGGACATATGTTAAACAAAGTGGGGGTCATGGCCATTTTGCTAAAATTGTTGTCAGGCTGGAGCCTTTGGCTGGCGGGGTTGGGTTCGAATTTGAAAATGCGATTACTGGAGGGGCTTTATCAAGAGAGTTTATTCGTGGAGTAGAAAAAGGCCTTGCAGAAGCAATGGGACAAGATCTATTCGCGGGCTTACCTGTAACAGGGCTGAAAATGGTGCTTTTTGACGGACAATATCATGGGGTAGATTCTTCTGCGGACGATTTTAAAAAAGCGGCTTGGGAAGCTTTAAGACTAGGGATTCCTCAAGCTAGACCGGTTTTGTTAGAACCAGTGATGAATCTTGAAATAGTGGTTCCGGAAGAAAGTTTGGGAGCAGTGATTGCAGATTTGACCAGGAAAAGAGGGGTGGTTCAAGGGACAGAGGCTGACAGGGGAGTAAGGATTATGACTGCACAAATTCCTTTGGCTGAAACTTTTGGTTATGCCAATGATTTAAGGAGCATAACCTCTGGCAAAGGATTTTTTACCATGCTTTTTAGCCATTATGCAAAAGTTTCCGGTGACAGAGTTCCAGATGCCATTGCCGAACAAATGAGAAAAGCTGCTCCTCGCGCATAAGCTCTATGTTATACTTTTTCCATGCCCAGTAAAAAATGTCTTCATCTTTATTATTCAGGCCGCGTCCAGGGAGTAGGGTTTCGCTACACTGCCCAAGAAGTGGCTTCTATGTTGGGGATCACAGGTTGGGTCAAAAATTCTCCGGATGGAGGGGTAGAAGTAGTGGCAGAAGGGGAAGAAGAAACGCTGCGCCATTTTGAAACGATCTTAGCTCAAAAGATGTCTTACTATATTACGGAAAAGCAATCTAATTTTGAGCCTGCGACCGGTATTTTCAAAAGTTTTGGGATTAGGTACTGATTTAATCTCTATCTCTCAAAAAACCAATTTTCCCGGTTTTTCTCCTTGGTGGTTGTAGTAACTTTCGGATGATTTTAAGAATTCCCTGGATTTCTATTTCGTGTTTGCCCCATCTGCCGTTGAATTTGCTTTCCAGCTCTTTTAGTTTATCTGCTAATTCTTTGTGGGTAGCTAGAATTTTTCGTAACCTGATAAATGTTCGCATGATAATAATGTTTACCTGAACAGCTCTTTCGCTATTTAAAACAGAAGAAAGCATGGCAATGCCAGGTTCTGTAAAAGCAAAAGGGAGATATCTTCTTCCTCCTCGGCTTGAAGTCGCAATTTGCGACTTCAAGTTTGAGGTGCCAATTTGGCACCTCAAAGCTTCTTCTGTTGTTAATTGGAACATAAAATCTTCTGGGAATCTTGTTAAATTTCTTTTTACTTGTCGCTTTAAATGTTTAGTTCTAACCTTATAAAGACTTGCTAGATCATAATCTAATATTACCTTTTGACCTCTGATCAGATATATCTTGTCCTCAATCCGTTCACTTGGGATTAAATCGCTCATATTGGATACCCCCTTTATCAGGTATTGAGCAATTTCGTTGCCAGGGCAAACTCACCCCCTTGTTCGCTTCGCTCGCTTTCCCCCTCTCTTAATAAGAGAGGGGGAATAAAAGGGGGTGAGTTGTATTGTCGCGTTTTTCGCCACCTCGCCGAAAAATGCGACAGATGCTCTGGCATGCGGGAGTATGTTATAATCATCAGACCATGTCAGAGAAGTTTTATCTCACTACACCCTTATATTACGTAAACGATGTACCTCACATCGGCCACTCTTATACCACTATCGCAGCGGACGTGCTGGCACGTTACAAAAGGCTCAAAGGGTACGATGTTTGGTTTTTAACCGGTACAGATGAGCACGGACAAAAAATCGCGATTGCTGCAGAAGAAAATAAAAAGACTTCTCAAGAACATGTGGATATGGTGGTAGAGCGTTTCAAAGGCGTCTGGGAAAAGCTGGGTATTTCTTACGACGATTTTATCCGTACTACAGAAACTAGACATACAGAAGTAGTGCAAAAAATATTTAGCAGGTTAAAAGAGCAGGGCGATTTGTATAAGGGAGAGTATGAGGGTTGGTATTGTACTCCATGCGAAACTTTCTGGGCGGACAACCAGTTGATACTCAAAGATGGTAAAAATTTTTGTCCTGACTGTGGCAGGGAAACCCAGAAACTTAAAGAAGAGACTTATTTTTTCAAGCTTTCCAAATATCAAGACCAGCTTTTGGCATATATAGATGCAAACCCGGATTTTATTCAGCCGCCATCCAGAAAACATGAAATCGTTAATTTTATTAAACAGGGGTTAAGGGACTTGAGTGTTACGAGAACTACCTTTACCTGGGGGGTTCCTATTCCTGATGATCCAAAGCATGTTGTTTACGTCTGGTTTGATGCTCTCATCAATTACATTTCTGCTCTTGGATATCCTGACGGCGAGAAGTTTAAAAAATACTGGCCTGCAGATGTGCACTTAATGGGAAAAGAGATTGTACGCTTCCATGCAGTCATTTGGCCGGCAATGCTCTTGGCGCTTGGGGTCCCTCTTCCAAAAAGAGTTTTTGGCCATGGGTGGTGGACTGTGGAGGGGGAGAAGATGTCAAAATCAAAAGGGAATGTAGTGGATCCAATTGCTTTGGCAGAAGATTATGGGGTGGATGCAGTACGCTACTTTATTTTAAAAGCAGTTCCCTTTGGTGCAGACGGAGACTTTTCTTATAAGAATCTCTTTACTACTTACAATGCGGATCTAGCTAATGACCTCGGAAATTTAGTCCACCGCTCGTTGACTATGGTAGAAAAATACTTTGGCGGAGAGATCCCTGAAACGGATAATCCTGCTATGGATGATTTGAGCAAGGAATTGCTCCAAGCAAGAGCCGATCTTGGTGCTAAAGTTGAAAAACATATGCAGGAATTGGCTTTTTCTTTGGCATTGGGAGATATTTGGGAGCTGATTGGTAAAGCGAATACATATATAGAAAGAGAAGCACCCTGGAACCTTAAAAAAGCGGGGAAGGAAAAAGAGCTTGCAGCGTTCATTAATAACCTAGCGAGTGTACTAGCAACTGTCGCATTTTTCGTCGCACCGTTTATTTTTACGACAGGGGAAAAGATCTTTTTGGCGCTTGGAATCAAAAACCACGAGGAGTTAGCTTTAATTTTAGCCTCTGACCAACCGGGAAAGCAAATTGCTCATAAAAAGGTGTGCAAAGGGGAGCCGCTGTTCCCGCGAAGAGAGGCATAATAAATGCTGATCGACATCCATGCACACCTGAACATGCCTGAATATGCGGATTTGGCAGGAGTTTTAGAAAGAGCAGATCAGGCAGGTGTTAAAAGGATCATAGATGTTAGTTTTGACCTGGAGTCCATGCGCAGGTCTTTTAGCCTCTCTAAAGAATATGAGCATATCTATTCTTCCCTGGGAATACACCCCCATGATGCGGAAAGCTTCACTGATGATCTTTTAAAAGAAATCAGGGAGAAAGCAGTATCTTCCAAAGTTGTGGCAATTGGCGAGATAGGCTTGGATTATTACAGAAATCTATCTCCCCAAGATGCACAGAAAGAAGTTTTTAGAAAACAGTTGCGGTTAGCGCAGGAAATGGATTTGCCAATGATGATCCATTCCAGGGATGCTTACCGTGATACATTTATTTTGGTCAGGGAAGAGATTAAAGGGAACGTCTCTGGTGTGATGCATTGTTACGGGGGAGGACTGGAGTTTTTAGGAGAGTTTCTTTCCATGGGTTTTTATTTTTCGTTTGGAGGACCGGTTACTTTTAAGAATGCGGATGAGCTTAGAAAAACAGTTAAGGAAGTTCCTCTGGACCGAATAATGCTGGAAACAGATTGTCCGTATCTTGCGCCGCAAGTGTACCGCGGACAGAGGAACGAACCAAGTTACTTAAAAATTATTGCAGAAGCAATAGCAAAGGTGAAAAATGTCTCTTATCAAGAGCTTGCTTATACAACTACCAAAAACGCTGAAACGCTTTTTACGCGAATTACGTAACCCTTTCAGTCGCAGGTTTCCACGGTTTAAGATGAAACGATGTGTTAGTTTAAAAGAACAAACACAACTCTTCTTCAAGCTCTCTTTACTTCTTAAAGCAGGACTTTCTCTTTCCAAAGCCTTAAAAGTCTTGGTGTTAAACCCTAAGTTCTCTTTTTTGAGCGTCATAGATGAAAGGTTGCATCATGGCCAGTCTTTTTCGCAAGCGTTAAAGATAGAAAACTCTTTTTCTCCTTTTGTTTTGGGTGTGATCAAAGTGGGGGAGAATAGCGGTAAGTTAGATGAGAGTGTGGATAAGATTGCCGCTTATTTGGAGGAGACCGCAGCTTTCCGTTCCAAGCTCTTTGCGATCCTTGCTTATCCGGTTTTTGTCCTCTCTTTTTGTGTATTGGTCTTGGTTTTTGTTTTTGCTTTTTTGATCCCTTCTTTTGCCGGTATTTTTTCCGAACTTAACCTCAAACTTCCTCCAGTTACAGTGTTCGTAATTAATGCGGGATTATTTTTTCGCGCTTATTTCATATTCATGTTTTTATTTTTGGTACTGCTGATAGTCGCTTTTCGCATTTTTCTGATGCGCAAGGAGGCGTTTCGCCTTTTTATTGAGGGGAGAGTAATTCGGTTGCCCGTGTATGGAGAAATACGACGCAAGATGCTTTTGTCCGGGATTTTTGGTACAGTAGCGTTCTTACTCCGAGCAGGGGTCCCGCTTTTAGAAGCAATTGAGATTTGCGCAGAAATTTCGGAAAGCTTGCTAGCCAAGCGGATCTGTTTTTTGTTGAAAGAGAGCTTGGTCTCTGGTAAAAAGATGAGTGTATATCTTACGGAAGAAAGCTGGATCGATCCGGAGGTTGTGGAGATGGTGAGGGTAGCAGAAGAAAGCGGGCAGATGGAAACGATTCTCTTTAAGGTCAACCAGATCTATAATGTAGAGGTGGAGCAGAAGATTAAGACGTTTGTATCGTTTTTGGAACCGTTATCAACCGTAGTTGTAGGAG
>JAPLLA010000042.1:0-2124 GCA_026387795.1 Candidatus Saganbacteria bacterium
ATCGGCGACCCTTCGGGCCGCAACGAAACCAGGCCCCCTTTGACCAAGGAACAAGTGGTTCAAAATGCCAAGACCTACAAGGACCAAGTTTTCAAAATTTTGGACCCCAAAAAGACCGAAGTA
The DNA here is from genome assembly GCA_026387795.1 of Candidatus Saganbacteria bacterium. GTDB lineage: Bacteria > Margulisbacteria > WOR-1 > JAPLLA01 > JAPLLA01 > JAPLLA01. The sequence continues at coordinate 124 of JAPLLA010000042.1, forward strand.
GTATTCAACAGCAAATGGTTAAACAACTTGAAGATCTCGGATGTCATTACTCTGGCTGGAAAATATACCGTAGCCAGGATGCTGGAACGTGATGATTTTGCAAAACGCTACCAAATGCAGCACCCAATCTCTATCCACGAATTTCTTTATCCTTTACTCCAAGGTTACGATTCAGTGGAACTTAAATCCGACGTAGAAATCGGGGGGAACGACCAAAAGTTCAACTTACTAGTGGGCAGGGAGCTGCAGCGCGAATTCAAACAAGAGCCGCAAGTAATCATCACCATGCCTCTGCTGGAAGGTACAGACGGGGTTCGAAAAATGAGCAAAAGCTATGACAATTACATTGGCATTACAGAAGAACCAAAAGAGATCTACGGCAAGGTAATGTCTATTTCCGATGACTTAATGTTCCGTTATTATGAACTCCTCACAAACTTTGACTTAAAAGAGATCAAACAGATACATCCTAAGGAAGCAAAACAAAAACTTGCTTCATATATTACCGCCTGGTTTCACAACGAAAAAGCAGCACAAAAAGCGGAAGAAGATTTTAACTCCCTATTTACTAGAAAAGAAGTACCGGATGATATGGATCAAGAAGAAACAACCGAAAAAAGTTTTCCAATATTAAAGCTTTTGACTAGACTCTCTTTAGTCTCTTCTAATTCTGCAGCAAGGCGCTTGATTGCTCAAGGAGGAGTCACTGTTATTATTAAACGCGGAAGTGAGACACTGAGCGAAAAAAGGATTAGTGATCCCGAAGAGGTTATCAACGGCCAAAGTGGAGAACAGATTATCTGTAGGGTTGGAAGAAAGATAAAAGGAGTGGCAATAGTATAAGATGTAGGGCAAGCCCTTGTGGCTTGCCGAACGTTAGGCAAGGGACAAGCCCTTGCCCTTTAGGAGAATGATATAAATGCAAGTAGGTATTGGTTATGACGTACATGGGTTGGTAGAGGGACGGAAATTGATCATCGGCGGAGTAGACATCCCGCACAAAACCGGTCTTTTGGGACATTCCGACGGTGATGTTTTAATCCACGCAATCATCGATGCGTTGCTTGGTGCTGCAGGAGAAGGGGATATTGGCAGACATTTCCCGGACACAGACCCGGTTTATGAGGGTATTTCCAGTATTAAACTGCTCAAACAGATCAGGGATATGCTGGTGCAAAAAAAATATGAAATCAATAATGTGGATTCCACGGTTGTAATCCAAAACCCCAAAATTGCCCCATACATAGATCAAATGAGAAAAAATATCGCGGAAAACCTGGAAATCTCTATTGGACAAGTGAGTGTAAAAGCAAAAACCGAAGAAGGCCTTGGTTTTACAGGCAGAGAAGAAGGTATCAAGGCCATGGCAGTCTGCTTATTGCACAAAAAGGTAACTTGAGCATGTCCAAAAAGACCCGTTTAGGAATAAACATAGACCACATTGCAACCCTGCGCCAAGCCAGAAAAGAATGTTTCCCTTCGCCTCTTCTTGCAGCAAAAGAAGCGTTAAAAGGGGGAGCAGACGGTATTGTTTGCCACCTCCGCGAAGACCGCCGCCACATCCAGGAACAGGATGTTTGGGACCTAAAAAAGCTTGGCTGCCGTTTAGATTTAGAAATGGCGCTTACTCCCTGGATGGTAGATTTTGCGCTCCGCGTAAAACCCCAGATGGTCACATTGGTACCCGAAAAAAGGGAAGAGGTAACGACTGAGGGGGGACTCGACATTACAAAGTGGGTTGGAAACCTGAGGCTGAATGCCTCGGTTTCCAAAAACTTTCAGAGAAAGAAGCTGGAAACCGCGACATTTAGTCGCAGGTTTCCAGCGATTCAAAGGCTACAATCGAAAGGAATCACTGTGAGTTTGTTTATTGATCCGGAGGAGGATCAGATACGGGCTGCGGCAGAAAGCGGAGCAGAGTACATTGAACTGCATACTGGTGCTTACTCAAACGCAAAAACGAAAGAACTAAAGAACAGAGAACTGGATAAAATCAGGGCA
>JAPLLA010000042.1:2168-11061 GCA_026387795.1 Candidatus Saganbacteria bacterium
GGCAACTGATTTGGGCTTAAAAGTTAATGCAGGACACGGTTTAGACTATTATAATGTATATGAAATCGCCCGGATACCTGAGATCAAAGAGCTTAATATCGGTTTTAGTATCATCGCCCAAGCTGTATCTGTGGGAATGCAAAAAGCAACCCGGCAAATGCGGAAAGTTATGAAAGGCAGGAAAATATGAAGATCGCAATCGGTTCTGACCACGGCGGGTTTGAACTTAAAGAAGCCATAAAAAAACAGCTGCAAAAACAAAAAATCTCGTTCAAGGATTTTGGCTGTGCAACACCTGATTCCATGGATTATACGGACATTGCATATCCATTGGCAAAAGCCGTAGCAGCAAAAAAGTTTACCTGCGGAATACTGGTTTGCGGAACTGGTATTGGAATGTCTATGGCTGCAAACAAAACTCCAAAAATCAGGGCTGCACTCTGCCATAATGTCTATACTGCAGAAATGTCCAGAAAACACAATAACGCAAATCTACTTTGCTTGGGGGGCAGAGTGCTAAAAACCAAAGATGCACTCGCAATCGTAAAAACCTTTCTATCCACTCCTTTTGAAGGGGGCAGACACCTGCGCAGGATCAAAAAAATGATGCAGGGAGGAAAGTAACCCGGAAACCTGCGACTAAATGTCGCGGTTTCCGCAGGTATTTGTAGGTTTTGTTTTGGAAACCGAGGCATTCAGCCTCAGGTTTCCAAGGAAAAGGGAAACAATGAAAGCTTTAATCATGGCTGCGGGTTACGGAACAAGGCTTGAGCCTTTAACAAAAGGCGTTCCAAAACCAATGGTACTGGTAGTCAATAAACCGATCCTTGAATACAACATAGAACTCCTTCAGAAATTTGGGATCAAAGAGATCTGCATGAACATCCACTACCACCCGGAACAGATCGAAAACTATTTTCAGGACGGCTCCCGCTTTGGTGTTTCTTTGACTTATTCTTACGAAGAAAAGCTCCTGGGCACTGCTGGCGGGGTAAAGAAAATGGCAGAGCTTATGGGAATTGACGAAACTTTTATTGTGATCAGTTCCGATAACCTGACTGATATCAATATTGGCAAAATGGTTGCTTACCATAAAAGCAAAAAAGCCTTGGTTACAATTGCCTTAACGGAAGTAGAAGATGTTGCAAATTACGGAGTTGCGGTCATGAATACAGATGGCCGTATTACCGGTTTCCAGGAAAAGCCCGCTAAAGAAGAAGCGCAGAGCAAATGGGCCAATGCCGGGATCTATATTTTTGAACCCGAAGTGCTGGATTTGATTCCGGACGGTAACTTTTACGACTTTGGCAAGGAGCTTTTCCCTAAACTGGTAGAGGCACAAGGATCAATTTTCGGTTACCAAATGGTTGAATATTGGGGCGATGTTGGAAACATTGAAGCATATCTAAAAACCAACGCCGATGCTTTGCAGGGCCTGGTTTGCGTTAAGATTAGCGGCAGGAAAACCGCGCCCGACCTTTACCTGGGAAAAGGGACCAAAGTACACAAGAGCGCAATTTTTGAAGGAGTTACTTTTATCGGCGACCGCACGGACATAGGAAAAAATACAAAAATAATCGGCACCTCCGTAATCGGAGACATGTGCATTATCGGTAACGATGTAGTTATCAAAAACTCTATTATCTGGCCGGACACCTATATTGGCCCGGGTTCTTTTATTGAAGAGAGCATTGTGGGTTCCTGGTGCCATCTGAAAGAACATACGCATTTAGGCAAACTTACGGTACTGGAAAATCGGAGCAATTTATAGAGGAGTAAAAATGCGCATTGCATTTGACTGCCGCTGGTTCAAAACCTCAAACCTGGACGGTATTGGCGGCTATACTTTAAACCTGGTTAAAGCACTCCTCCAAATCGATAGGGAAAACGAATACCTGCTTCTTTTTGACAGGGAAGACCGGCTGCGTTATTTTATCAGTCAGGTTACAGAAGAAGGGGACAAGACTTTTCCCAATCTAAAAACAAAGCTTATTTTCCCTGCGGATGCAGTAGGTAGAAATTTTTTCTTTTTTCCGCTTTTATTAAAAAGAGAACACGTCGATGTTTTTCATTCTCCATGTTTTATGATCCAGCCCATGGGAAAGACTTATCGGCTGGTACTGACTATCCATGACCTGCTTGCTTATCGTTTTCCTAATTATTTTCAACTCGCTTGTCCAAAACTCCGCTTATTTCTCTTCTTGGAAAAAATGCAAGAAGCGCTTTTAAACCGAGCCGAAGCTTTGGTGGTCCATACCGAAGAACTCAAAAAAGAACTACTTACTAAATTCAAGCGTTTAAAACCCGAAAACATCAAAGTTATCTCCCCCGGAATAGAAGAACCGTTTAAGCAGGAAAAGGTGCCGCAAGAAAAGCTCAATGTTTATCTTGAAAAATACAAATTAAAACAGGGATATATACTTTTCAGAGGGAAACAAGCTCCACACTTAAACCTAACCACCCTCATCAAAGCCTTTCAATTGCTTCCGCAAAACTTAAGAAAAGACCATCCCCTGGTCATTGCGGGGATAAGGGTAGGGAGTTATCACCATGAATTAAAAAAATTAGTCCGCCAGTTAAATTTAGATAAAAACGTGATTTTTATGGGTTTTATATCCAGAAGAGACCTCCCGTACATTTACCAGGGAGCTTCTTTATTTGTTTATCCTGCACTTTACGACCACTACAGCATGCCTTTGCTTGAAGCCCTGGCAAGCGGCACTCCGGCCATTGCCTCCAATCTTCCACAATTTATCTCTTTATTAGGAGAAAGCCTTGTATTTTCCCCTTTGGACGTACAAAACTTATCTGTTTTAATGCAAAAAACGCTGGAAAACCCAAGCACACCAGGCAGTTCTTTGTCTTGGCAACAAACTGCTTTAAAAGTACTGGGGGTTTACCGAAACGGCCTCACCCACAAATAGTTAAACGTTTCGTGGTTAGTTTTTTGACCCTCTCCATTTTCAATGGAGAGGGTCGATAAGAATAGCCTTTCGATAAGTAAGCGTAGGGTGAGGTCGACAAGTAAATGGCGGGTGAGGATGGTATGCTAAGTAATAGGCAAAAATAAAACAGGTATTTCATGCAAGTTTTTTGCATGCCAAACCGATAAAAAGAGTGGAATCAAAGTGTCGTTGTAACAATCCGCCTGAAAAGGAGATTTTGTATTTTATGATTGCCTGGAGGTCAACAATAGGAACAGTTAATTTTAATGCTCTTGTAGCAGGGAATGCTATAGGTAGGCAAGCAACCGGGCAAGAAAGAGCTGCAGCTGCACAAAAAGCAGGTAATGCGTTAGGCGAGTTTTTGCTGGGGGATGAAGGCGAGGACACTGTGCGGCGCGACTATGAAGCCCCCTCTTTTGCTAAGGGTGTAAAAACTACTATCAGAACCGAAACCTTTAAGATCCCGCTGCTTGTTTCTCTGCTACAGGGATGTATAGAATTAGCAAAAGGAAATACTTCAAGTTTTTTTGAATGGCTGGCTCATCCATTGACTGCATCAAAACCACTCACTATTTATAAAAAAGCAAGGGAAGAAGTGGTTGGCAAAGGTCCTGCACCAGATAAACAACCCGAAGAACCCAAAACCAGAGTTGTACCAACAGGAAAAGGCCCGGCAGGGCCAGAAACCACTTTATTGGAACCCGAATATAGGCGTATTATAGCAGCAGCTTAAAAAGGAGGAAAACAAAACATGGATTTAAACACTTTACTTGCGATCGTAGCGATAATAGCGGTTCTATTTTCTTTCGCGATTGGGATATGGAATACGCAGATAACTTCAAAGCGCTTAAAAAAGTTAAAACAACAATCGGCACTGCTTAATGAACAGATTGAAAAAATAGATGCGCAAATAGAAAGAACAACACAAAGCATCCAGGAAAAGCTGGATAAAAGCTTCAAAAAATAGGGGGATAGAAATGGCACCAGGTATAACAGGTTATCCAAATATATCAACCAGCAGAGCGCTATTTGATATGTTGCAACAAACAAGGATAGACAGAGATGGTGCGGGTAAACAAGGGACTTTAGAAGCAGAAGAGCTAAGTAACAAAAAACTCACAATAAGCACCGAAGCTCCAACTTCCGGTACTACACCTACAGCTCTTCCGGCAGGCCTTGATTCGGATAGTGACGGCACAGTCACAGAAAAAGAGTTTGCTAGTTATACTAAGCCATTATATATAACAATTAATGGTGACACTTTCCTTTACCAAGGCAAAGGATTGGAAGCACAGAAAAGGGTGGTTCCAGGAACAACCTCAGGATCAGACCAAATAGGACCAGCAGGTGGTACAGAAGAAGCAGGGGAAGGCTACATGGTTCCTGGCAGCGACATACCCAAAGAAGTTCAAGCTGAAATGGAACAATGTTGGCAATGGCTATTTGAGGGAAAATATTATGGGGGAAATTTATTCGTAAATGCTTTAATTTCTAGCGGCAGCAAGGAACTTCCCGACAAAAAAGAATTTTTCAAAAGGCTGCTTGGGATGGATGAATCAGGAACCATAACCTGGACAGACGATACAATTAAAATTGATGGTGAAAAACGCCAAGTTCAAAGGTCAGGATTTGTTGTAAGAGAAGATATGGGGGACGGTACTTACTCTTATTACTTTCTGGCAAATACCACATCATACAAACAACTTTTTGATATATCAGGACCACAGATCGAAAGTATAAGAGCCAACCACTGCCATTCCGGAGAAGCACTGGAAAGCGATGAGGGGATACTGGTACCTCTTAATTCTCTTGAAGCAGGAAAACCATCCGCTATGCAAAGAGACTTGATGCATCTTGCAATGAGCATACAATCGGGAATGTACCCCAAAGAAGATTTTAGGGAAATCTGCACCCATAGAACAGTAAACTATATTGATGTTGCAACTGTAATGGGTGGCGGAGGTATGACACCAAAAGAGGTCCTGGAAGCATTGGGATATGGCATTGACAGTGAAAGCAGAAAACAATGGCCGCCTAAACTGCATAAGCTTTTTGATGAGGCGGAAAAAGCGGCTAAATTAGATTGGATAAATAACGGATGCCGGGAAGGAGTACTTCCTGCTTTAACCGGACAATGGTTAATGGCTTTAGTCTTAAGAGAATTTTCCAAATCTGCAACCCCTCCGGGCAAAGAAGATGCGCTTGACGATATTGACTTCAAAAAAACCGGTGTATGGGCCAAATTGCTTTATGGCGGCCGGGATTCCATCTTATCACAATCAATTCAGTACACTTTTGTTCTATCAGCAACAGACAAGGAAAGCTTGGAAGAATTTTCCACGGATCCGCCTAAGCGTATTTGGCTTCCAAAAGGCACAGAACATCCGAAAGGTGTAAAAGTAGAAGAATATGATCCTAAAGAAATGAAAAAAGTCCCAATTAAAACAGGTCAAACACCGGAAGGGCATATTGCACCAGCAGCAAAATGATAAATATACCCCTTCTTAATCTTTTAATCGGAATAATAATTGCAGTTTTAATTATATTGGCTGTCTACGGTTTGGCCAGATGGAGCTATAACCGTACCCTAATCTTTATTTACAAGAGAAAATACCTGGAAAACGACAAAAAAATCTATGCTTTAAACGAACAGGTCAAAAAGCTGGGAAAAGAACTTTTCAAGTAAAAATGCCGCTGCCGTAAACCACAAAATCCCCCCAAAAAAACCGGTTTTTAACGCAAGTTTTAGCCCCCTAAACCCGATAATATTTATAGGAATAGCAGCAAAAACCATAATCTTAGCTAAGGAATAATAAATGGAAACCAATGTCCCTGTTTATATAAACAATCTTAAAGAGATGCAAGAGCTGGAAGAAGAGCAACTAAAAGAGCTTGGCTCCGCAAATGCACCTACTGTTTATTTTACAACCGCAATCCAAAAGTCAGAAGAACCTGCATTGGCTCCCGATAACGTTGCCATTAGCACTTCTTCCGGCAGTTCTTCTTTCCAAAAAAATCCGGTTGCACAAAAACATTTCCAAAATGTAAAAAACCTGCTTAGCAATTATATCTCTACCCAGACCACTACTGCTCCAAAAGCCTTGGTTCAAAACCCGATCGACAAAGTATTTGCAGGTAAGCTTATAGTTTTTAGCCTTAAAGTTACCAGTAATCAGGCAAACGGCACCAACGATGTTGCAGCCAGCTACCAAAAAGAAGCGGACGACCTTTCTCAAAACGAAAAAACCAAAGAGCTCTTAGAACAGATAATTTTGGAAAACTATGCCAAAGACCACGGTAAAAATGTGGATGATCTGACCGATGCAGAAAAGAAGGATGCAATTAACCAGTTTAACAATATGACCGATGAGGAAAAGATCGACCTCATCAACCAGTATGTGGAAGATCATGTGGACTATGAATGGGAAGAAAATAACGAGCTTAGCGACATGGATGCTTTGGTTTCCCAATTGTTGGGAGGAGGCAATGTAGAAGGGGACTGCGAAGAAATCGCCATCTTAAAAGCCGCACTTTTGGAAGCAGCCGGAATTGATGCGGAACTTGGTTTTACCAGCAGCGATGGCAAAACAATTGACCACGTAGTAGTGATTGTAGGAGAAACCATCTTAAACACCACTGGCGCAGATTCAGTCACACTGGATGATATTTTAATTAAAACCTCGCATGATAAAAACGGCAATGTCACTGTCACAAGCAAAGGAACCTATGAGTTAAACACCCACGAAGGAAGCGATGAACCTACTATTGGATCTACTGATGTTGCAAATATCTTTGGCGAATATGGAACAACTGTAAAAAATCCTGATGGAACTACTGTGTTGATTTATGGGAACAGCGAAACTTCTTCCAAGGCAAATGCCGCACAGTATGTGGAAGACTATAAAAAAGCAGCGGCAGAAGCAAAAGAAACCGGCAAACCTGTGGTAATAGAAGTAACCGGAAGCTTGGGAGCAAAAAATGGAGTAGTAGTACTGCCTGACGGCAGCACCAAGTTTTTTGGGGCATCTGGCTACAACTCCGGATTGGACAGGGCAAAGTGGTTTGCTCATAACTGGAATTACGAAAATGGGAATCACGACTATTTGTCGGACCTAAAGACAGAGGGGGTTGGGGAAGCAGAGTCACCAGGTAAGGCAGTGGAAATACTGCAAAAAGCAGGAACAGAAAAAACCGAAAGCTTTGATCCCCTTGACTGCTTTTTCTTTACTGAAAGCGGGTTTATGCAGTTAGACCCGGACCGTATTTACGACTACATGCGCACCATCATGATCATTGCAAACCTGATGCGTATATTTGCCATGCTCAACTCCTGGGAAGCGGAAACACGCGGCCTAATCCACGAAGAAGATACCGGGCAAAAATCCGATTATGAGTCTTTTGGGGAAGAGGTAGTGAATCGCTGGGTCCAAGGTACCATGACCGCTGTCAACCTCCAGGTCCAGCAATTAATCCAAAACGTCTCCTCTTATAACAGCGAACACTTTAAGGAACTTACCGGTGAAATCAAAGACGCACACGATGATTTTGAAGATGCCCTTTACGACGTTATTTCTTCGGGCGGAAACCAAAGAGAATATTGGAAAGAAATGGGACAAGTCTCCGGAGAGTATTTGGATGCAGTGGAAGGGATGGCGGACAGCATGAATGCCATGTCCCAAGCACAAAGCAATGCCTCTAAAGCAGCAAAGCGCAAAGACGGTGACATGGATGCACTACTCAACACTGCCACTAAAGAATTAGCCTCTCAATTAAAAGATATCGTAAAGCGTTCGGACGAAGGTAAAAGCAAAGTCAGCGGATTAGATATTTTTATGGGCGTACTTTGCGGGCTTTTGGGTTTAGGCGCACTTTTCGCATCATTTTTTGTTCCCGGGCTTCTAGTTTTAGCAGTCCCTTTACTTACTCAATTTGGGCTTGGGATTAAAGATGCTGTAGATAAAAGTAATAATGACGATTGCTACTTAAAACCGGACATGACCAAAATAGACCGGCTGCGCGACTCTTTTGTCCGTTTACAGATTGTGCAAAGGGAACTGATCATGTTCCACGGCTGGGACAGTGATACCCGTAATCTGGTCCACCAAGAAATGACCGGTATTGGCGGCCGCCGCTCCCGCAAAGAAACCGTCAGTAAAATCTACGAGGAAAAACTGAATTTTGACAGCCTCATGTTTGAAACTACCCTGAACCTGAACATGCAAACTATTCAGGTACACAACATGAAACGCTACTGTGAACTGCAATATGACAAGGTCGCTTCTTTTGGATACCGACTTATTGCCACCTTGTCTGCTGGTTTCAGGCTGGCAGGCATGGTGCTTGCTTTAGTTGCAGCAGCACTTGCTATAGCAGCAAAATTCATCCCCGGTCCTATAGGGGCAATCTTGGAAGGTATATCCGCACTTTGTTCATTTGCTTCTATGGTAAGCACCTTTTGTGCGGATGCTCTGCAAGATGCGGCTGTGGAATATGCGGATAGTGCTGTTGATGATGCGATCCATTATGAAAAAAGTAAATTTCAACCAAAAGACGATGATCCTATTTTTGCGGAACCGGAAAACGATATTATTACATACTATTTTGGCGACGGTTCTTAGATGGACGATGCCCCGGGTATAGATACAGGGGAAAAACATTTAATTAAAACCACTTCCGACGACATGAAAGTCTTGGATACCGTAGTATTGGGTGAAGCTGTTTTACAAATCAATTCCATCCAAAACATGAAGCGGCTTTACGCCATGTGTATGAAAGAAAAGGCTTCCATGCGCAAACTGGTACACATGGAAATGACCGGTATTGGAAGCATGGAATCTTCACCTTTGACCATTTCCGCTTTGGAAGCTGATTTAAGCAAGATCCAGGAACTCTTTGCCATGCGCGTAACCTTAAAAAGCATGGAGCTCGAAGGAGAAAATAGGGAAATT
>JAPLLA010000056.1:0-42341 GCA_026387795.1 Candidatus Saganbacteria bacterium
CACTCCCCGCCAGGGGTTCTTTTCACCTTTCCCTCACGGTACTAGTTCGCTATCGGTCTGCTTTAATTATTTAGCCTTAGGAGATGGTCCTCCCGGATTCCTACGGGATTTCTCGTGTCCCGTAGTACTTGGGATACCGCTAGACCTCTTAAATCTTTCGCTTACAGGCCTTTCACCTTCTTTGGGGCAGCTTTCCAGCTGACTTTAGCTAAACTCTCAAGTATCACATCGCGGTCCCGCAACCCCTCCCAGCAAGCCAGGAGGTTTGGGCTGTTCCCATTTCGCTCGCCACTACTTTGGGAATCGAATATTTTCTTTCTTTTCCTCGGGGTACTTAGATGTTTCAGTTCCCCCGGTTACCACCCCTGATTCAACATCAGGGGTATCTAGACATAACTCTAGATAGGTTGTCCCATTCGGAAATCCCCGGATCAATGCTTTTTTGACAGCTACCCGAGGCTTATCGGAGTCTTACCCGTCCTTCATCGTATAAAGCAGCCAAGGTATTCCCCATGTGCCCTTAATATCTTAAACCCTACTTTTTATTGTCTGACTGGCGTCAGACAGGGTTACTCTTGGTAATTTACACCTGCTATTAAGTTTTCAAATAACTATGCTCGTTCCGAGAGCTTGTCCACCGAAGCCATTAAGGCGAAGGTGGACAACAAAAAAGCGCACATCAAGTGCGCCTCTAAAAACTTGATGCGGAAACTTTTTAAATTAACTGCTTTCTGATTGAAAAGTCATAAAGCGGGTGTAATTATATATGTAAAGTAAAAACTCGTCAAGGTTTTTTATGCTGGTTTTTTATTTTTTTTTATGGGCAAAACTCGCCTCTAAAGACCCTGTAAAAACCTCTTGATTTCTGTTTTTCCAAAATGGGTTTTAGAAAGGATTTCCGCGGCTTCTGCCCTGGAAAAGTCTTCTTCCGGGTTAAAATCTTGTCCGGCTAAATACTCCAAGAGCCCTGATATTTTTGCGGCATAAATCCATTTGGCAGCCCAGTGTTCGGTTGGCACATCCGGAAAAGGAGGAGACTCAATTCTTTTTGGCTCAATCAGCCCGGCAAATTTTGCCAGGATTACCACTGCTTCATCTCTTTTTAGTTTTTGCGCGGGACGGAACTTACCGTCCGGATAACCGGACATATAGCCATGCTCTACCGCAATTTGTACCGGCGCCGCCGCCCAATTATCAACCGGCAAATCATCAAAGAGCGGCCTGATTTCCACTTTATCCAGCTCAAACTTTTTTGCGTTCACTAAAATCGCAGCCATTTCTGCCCTATCAATAGGAGCATCGGGTTTAAAGAAATGGTCCGGATATCCTTGCATGATCCCAAGGGTTGAAACATAAGCAATCGCATCACTGGCCCAAAAATCATCCGGCACATCCGTAAAATTTTCCAGAGCAGGTTTTGCTTTAATGATCGGACTAAAATAAGAAACTGCGGTTTTTATTTGTTCCGCTTTTTCGGTTGGCTCAAAAAGTTTGCGCACCGCAAAACCAATTGAAAAGAAGTGGGCAGAATTTTCCGCTAAACCATTGTAACTGTGATATGCATAATCAAAACTAAATCCTTTTAAATAAACACCAACCCCTGCGGTCAAATTGCTGGTTGCCCCAAAACCGCTTCCTTCTGCCTTATACTGCTGGTCAAATCCAATTCGCAAAGCCAAAAGATACATTGGCCACCACTCTAGTCCCGTATGCCAAAGTAGCGGACGGTTGTAGCTGGCATTGTAATCCGCATCAAGGTTAAGATATAAACTTTGCTCTGACCACAGGTATGGGGCTTCTTTGCCCACCAAGCAAAGCTGTGTTCCTGCTTTTACCATGATCGGAATTGTTTCTTGGACACCGTTCCTTTGCCAAGAAAATTTACTCCCAAAAACATTTTGCGCGTTTAATCCCAGAAAACACCAAGGAAGTGCTTTGTATTTTAAAGCAAAATCCATGGTCCAGCCTGCGCCACTGGCACCTTCTAAAGAAGCGCTGGTAATACTGGCGCCTTGGCTAAGCATTTTGAGGTTTGTACCAAAAGAAAGATGGTTATTGATTTCTTTGGCATAAGAAAAAACCAATGCGGACGAACCATAGTTGGTGCTGCCTACTACCTCTGGTGTTGGACCGCGCATGGTGGTAAGACGAATGCTCCCCATGGAAGCGCCAATGTATCCAACCCCAACTGTTCCAAACCAAAAAGGATTGGCAATGCCAAATACCTGATACGGAACATCTTGCATCAAGGTACCAGCCATGGTAGTAAAGCTGACTTTTTTTATTTCCGAAAGTGCGGCAGGGTTATTGAAAATCGAAGCGGCATCTCCAACAGCTGCTACCTGCGCTTTGCCCAAAGACAAAGATTTTGCCCCAACACCTACTTGAAACAAATCATCGTAAGCATGAGCAGGCGAGACTATGCAGAGCAAAAAAAAGAGCAGAAGTGTATTTTTTATAAAGTGCAATTAATAATCCTTTTTGATAGAATAACGTCTGACTCATTATAGTTTTTAAGGAGAACGGATGTCAATTAAGAGTTTCAGGAATTTTTCTATTATAGCGCACATTGACCATGGCAAGTCTACTTTGGCAGACCGGATTTTGGAATTTACCAAAACAATTGAAAAAAGAGCAATGCAGGACCAGATACTGGATACCATGGACATTGAACGTGAACGGGGCATTACAATTAAAGCCCAAGCGATCCGCATTAACTACAAAGCCAAAGACGGCAATGAATATATTTTGAATTTGATTGATACTCCGGGGCACGTTGATTTTAGTTATGAAGTTTCAAGATCCCTGGCTGCTTGTGAAGGCGCAATTTTAATCGTAGATGCATCTCAAGGGATAGAAGCACAAACACTGGCAAACTTTCACCTGGCACAAAAAAACAAATTAAAAATTATCCCGGTTATCAACAAGGTTGATTTGCCAAATTCGGAGCCGGAACGGATTGCAGAAGAAGTTGCCAGTGTCTTGAAATTTGATGAGGACGAGATCATTTTTGCCAGCGCCAAAGAAGGGATTGGCATTGAAGATATTTTAGAAGCAATTGTAAAACGCGTTCCCCCACCCCAGGGAAGCGAAGAAGAACCCCTCCAAGCCCTGATCTTTGATTCGTTTTACGATGCTTACCGCGGTGTAATTGTTTATGTAAGGATTATCAATGGCAAGTTAAGTGCGGGTTCAAATATTTTATTTATGGGAACAGCCACAAGTTTTGGGGTAGAAGAAGTTGGAACGCTCAAAATAGCAAGGATACCAAAATCAGAATTGGCTGCAGGTGAAGTAGGATACATTACTGCAAATATCAGGGACATAAGACTAGCGCGTGTTGGAGATACGATTACAGAATTAAGTCGCCCCTGCGCCAAACCTCTTCCTGGATATTCGCCTGCAAAGCCTATGGTCTACTGCGGGTTTTATCCTGTAAACGGAGAAGACTATGGAAACCTCAAGGATGCGATAGATAAGCTAAAACTAAACGATGCATCACTCTTTTTTGAGCCAGAAACTTCTGCAGCACTAGGCTTTGGTTTCCGCTGCGGTTTTCTGGGATTACTCCATCTTGAAATTGTCCAAGAAAGGCTGGAGAGAGAATTCAACCTGGACTTAATTGCAACTGCACCAAGCGTTATTTATAAGGTAATTTTAACCAATGGGCAAGAAACCTTTATCGATAACCCAACCAAGCTGCCTTCTCCTTCTCTCATTGGCCACCTAGAGGAACCATACCTGAAACTTACAATATTTTCTCCAAGTGAATATGTGGGAAGGATTATGAAGCTTTGCGAAGAAAAAAGAGGAACATACATCAATACAGAATATCTTGATCCGGAGCGCGCCATGCTTACTTACGAAATTCCGCTGGCAGAAGTAATTCTGGAATTCCACGACACCTTAAAATCCGCCACCAAAGGATACGCTTCCATGGATTACGAAATTATCGGGTACAGAGAATCCGACCTAGTAAAGCTAGACATTCTTTTAAATGAAGAAGCAGTGGATGCTCTTTCTACTATCATACATAAAGAAAAATCGTATTATCAAGGAAAGAAGCTGGTAGAAAAGCTCAGAAAAGTAATTCCCAGGCATCAGTTTAAAATTCCGGTCCAAGCCTCAATTGGGAGCAGAGTTATTGCCCGAGAAGACATTCCTGCAATGAGAAAAGACGTTTTGGCAAAATGTTACGGCGGCGACATTACCCGTAAACGCAAGCTTTTGGAAAAGCAAAAAGAAGGGAAGAAGAGGATGAAGCGGGTTGGCCGCGTTGATATTCCACAGGAAGCATTTCTTGCAGTACTCGGCATCAATGACTAATCAAAATCCAAAATCCAAAATCCAAAATCCAAACAAGGTAGAATCATTATATATTCATATTCCGTTCTGCAAGCAAAAGTGCAATTACTGTGATTTTGTGTCGTATGCGGGGAAAGAAGCACTGATCGATGAATATGTTACGGCACTGATTAACGAAATTCAATCCTCACCCCTTTCTCCTCCGCCTGAGGCGGAGGATTCATTCCCCTCTCCATTAGAAATGGAGAGGGGTGGACCGAGCAGAGCGAGGGACGGGGTGAGGAGCGTTACGACCATCTACTTCGGCGGCGGCACTCCTACTCTACTCGAACCAAAACACTTCGAAAAGATTTTAGGGTCCAGTGCACAGGGTTCAGGGTCCAGAAGAGAAATTTCCATCGAATCAAATCCAGGAACAGCAGACCTCTCCAAACTAAAAGCTCTAAGAAGCCTTGGCATCAACAGGCTCTCAATCGGCTGCCAAAGCTTTAATGATAAACACTTAAAAACCTTGGGACGCATCCACACTGCCAAACAAGCAATCCAATTTGTAAAAGACGCCAGAGCTGCAGGGTTCGACAATATCAATTTAGACCTGATGTTTGCGCTGCCGAATCAGACGCTTGAAGAATGGAAAGAAGATCTCGCGACAGCTCTATCTTTGGGACCGGAGCATATTTCAGTCTACAATCTGCAGATTGAGGAAGGAACTCCTTTTTGGGAACTATTTAAATCCGAAATCCGAAACTCTAAATCCGAAACAAATTCAAAGCTCAAATTACCAAATGAAGATATGGATGCGGATATGTATGAGTATGCAATAGATACATTAAAAACTGCTGGGTACCATCATTATGAAATATCAAATTTTGCCAAGCCTGGGTTTGAGTGTCAGCACAACATCGCTTACTGGAAGAATCAAAACTACTTGGGAATTGGAGCAGGAGCTCACTCGCATGTAAATGGAAAGAGATGGGCGAATCCGAATTGCATAGAAGAATACATAAAAAATCGGAGTTCGGACCCGATACCCGTATCGGAGATCGTCGTTCGTAGCTTGGACGAAAACCGGCATCCGAATAACGATACGGGCAGAGCTTGTCCCGAGCGAGAGCGAGGGAGACCCGATAGACGGGAAACGATATTTATGGGGCTGCGGTTATTGGATGGGATCCCAATTGAAACATTTAAGGGTTTTGAAAAAGAGCTAAACGAGTCAATTACCGATGGGTTGCTTGTTATACACAATAATAATGTAAAGCTGACTAGAAGAGGATTGATGCTTGCGAATGTGGTTTTTGAGAGGTTTATCTGATAGAATTTGTCCACATGCCAAACACCTCAAAAACAGAACTACAGCAGCTTAAGCAAGAACTCGATAAATACCAAACCCTGGTACAAGAGTGCAATAGCATTATCCTGACCATGGATATGGATGGAAAGATCACCTTTATCAATAATTTTGGCTTAATGTTTTTTGGTTATACGAACGAAGAACTTCTCGGAAAAAATGTCATCGGCACAATCGTACCAGAAACAGATGAAGCAGGCGAAAACCTCAAAGCCGTAATCCAGGAGATCCTCCTCAATCCAGAAAAGCATGTCATTAACTTAAACGAAAACATGCGCAAAAACGGGGAAAGGGTTTGGACCAGCTGGACAAATAAAAGAACAAATTATTTTCAAAACGACTATCCGGAAGTGCTCTGTATTGGAAACGATGTGACCGAACGGATAAAGCTTAGAAAACTACGGGAAGAACTAACGCACATGATTGTCCACGATTTCAAAAATCTTTTGATCGGAGTAGTCACGCCTACAGAGCTATTATTATCCAGCAAAACCTCTCCTGTTTCAGAAGAACAAATCAAATTTCTGGAAATCATCAAAACCAGCTACAAAAAAATCTTAAACCTGATTATGACACTCTTGGAAACCAGGAAAATAGAAACGGATAAAATGCCCATACAAAAAAATACTTTTCAGGCTAAAGAATTAGAAGCATCATTAGAATGGTTTAGGCTGATTGCAAAACAAGAGGGACAAAACCTAACCTTTGAGACAGAAGAAAGCCTTTCAATTAATGCAGATAAAGACTTAATTACCCGTGTTTTAGAAAACCTGCTTACCAATGCTTTTAAACATACCCCTACTGGGGGGAAGGTCACCTTAACTATCTGCAATCAAAACAATGGGGTCCTATTTTCTGTGCAGGATTCTGGCGAAGGAATACCTTCTGAATATCTGGCCAGGATATTTGAGCCCTTCTTTAAGGTAGAACACCAAAAGCTAAAAACTGCGATTGATACCGGACTAGGCCTCTCATTCTGCAAAATGGCGGTTGAAGCACATGGGAGCCAAATCCACGTGCAAAGCGAACCGCAAAAAGGATCCTGTTTTTACTTCTATCTTGACAATAACTAATACAAAAAACTAATTACACATTAGTGGAAATCCGGGATTATACTTTTGGACTTAAGACTATTGGACTTAAGACTATCAGAGGTTTCACCCTTTATCTTTAAAGCTCCCTTTTTAGTAAGCACTCTGCCACTTGTTTCTATATTTAAATCAACCAATACGCCCGCAGGTGATAATCTAGAAAAAACAGGAGTAGAGACCATCATCCTAATTGTATCCTGATTAACAACATTAATTTGATTGATCTCTAATAAGGAGGGATCAAATGAAACCTTTGTCCTACCCTTGCTAAAATAGGCATCCTTAGCTTTAATTGTAATAACTACCATCTTATTAAACTCTATGATATCGGGTTTAACAGAAACTATTTCCGGGACAACCGATGTTTCTCCCGGAGAAAAAAGTCTAAAACCGTTAACACGGGTAACCGTCTTTCCATCGGGGTTTGTAATTGTTACATTGCGCAATCCTGGCACAGCTTCAGTTGCAACATTTATCCCAACCTCAACATAATCAGGCGTACTCCAAATATGATAAACTTCTATCCCTTCCCCAAAGTTAGGAACAAGTCCGGTTTTAAATCCTGAACCATAAATATGAACAACATTCCCCTTAACCCCACAAACTACACTTGAGGGTTGAATCGAATTAATCACTATATGCAACTCTGGATTAAATAAAACCTCAAAGCTATTAACTGCGGTATAACTAGTCCCATCTGGATTGGTAATGGTTACATCCCTTTCGCCCACTTTGGCTTCAGAGGATATTTTTAGCAGCGCTGTAACATTCCCGGAATTAATATAATTAGTATCAGAAACCTGTATCCCAGAACCACAATCTAAAATGCACCCTTGGGTAAAGCCAGAACCATAAACATACAAGGGAAACTCATTACCTTGCATTATTTGATCACAATTAAATGTTTCAATGCTTAACGGAATTTTGGGTTTAGGTAAAACAGTAAAGATCCCTTCGGCAGTCCCAATTATTCCATTAGGATTTGTTACTGTAACACTCCTTGAGCCTGGAACAGCCTTATCATCAATTGTTAATGGACAATTAAAACTTTCTCCTTGAGGATTCACATACACCCCCCCATTTTGGGTCCCATCACCAAAATCAACTTTCGCCCCATTTTTAAAATGCTGGCCATGTACTTCTACTGCTTTTGCAGATCCAGCTTCAACTTGTGCAGGATAAACATAATCAATGATTGGTTGGGTATTAAGAACCTCTATGCCTGCTTCAAGCGTACCAACACCCCCATCAGGATTATAAACCGTAACACGCTTAAAACCAGGCTGGATAGTTGTATCCACTTTTATGTTAGCAAAAATGTAACTATCTAAATACTCATAAGAATTAGGATCAACTGTAATCCCCTCTCCAAAATCTACTAGGGCTCCTTTGGGGATCCCATAACCAAAGAAGAGCTTAACTTTCCCCTCCCATCCTGGTTCAAGCACCGAAGGCGTAATCTCATTCGGAATCGGAAGAAACTTAATCTTTAAAACCGGATTTTGCCCATAGGGATTTCCTTGTACGGTAGAAAATTGGCCATCCGGATTTCTGACTAAAAAAGGAATCCTTCCTAAACCAGACATAATCGTATAATCCAATGGAATTTCTACTGGTACAACTAAGGTTTTAGGATCAGGGATACTTATTTTATCAACGTCAACTTTCACTTCAGGATTAAATTTTACCTCTACTCCTGGCTTAAAAACCGAGTCATACGCTTTGCCTATTTGGAAAACCAAATTACCCTTCCACCCCGGATAAACTGCTTCTGGGCTAGGTACAAGCACATTATTATGATTTAACCCTCCATAAAAAGCAGGAAGAATTTCATAGCCAGAATAAACCGTAGCCCCCCCATCGTAATTCGTAATTTTAATCTCTTCGATGCCGGGTTTTGCCTCTGCAGAAACAACCGGATATTTTATTCCAATCTTAATCAATCCAGTGCCCGGATCTTTTACTAAAGAAGTCCCTTTGGAGGTAGTGGTCCCCAGAAATTCAATTTGCGCTCCACTTTTTATATTCTTCCCAATCATAAAAGCATATCTAGTAAGCTTTAATGATGGGTAACCAAAAAAATCAACTCCATAAATAACCGGCTTATCTGGCTCTGGGGCAACTATCCCACCAATCACGTCTGGATCATCCAAAACCACCAGCCCACTTCCGGTCCAATTGTTTTTTTCAGGAAGGTCCAGTAACTTTTGTGTATGTGTTTCCAGATAACCTTGAACTTCATCAGGAGTAACTTCAACCACACTTTTAGACTGCAAATATTGTTTAACTAGTGCAGCTAAACCAGCAATATGCGGTGTCGCAGCAGAGGTTCCAGTGAAAAAATCAGCAGAAGTCTGGGTATCTGTAACGCCGCAAACATCCGGTTTGGTTCGGCTGCTGTCATCTGGAGGGCCACTATTTAACCCATTGGTTGGCCCTTGGGAACTATAAGCTTTAAGATCATGGGTATAAACTGTTACAGCCCCAACCGTAAATGCCCCAGGAGAATCCCCCCCAATCGTCACACTGCTCTCTGGCATTGCATATTCAAAAGAACAACCACCAGTATGCATAAATAATTCAAAATATACGGGATAATTAGGATCATAGTTATTTGCAACAATTTCTACCTCATAAGTGGCGCTAGAAGAAGTAAAATCAACTTCAAGGTCTTCATATGGGTCTACGCTTGAATTTGACTGGTCATTATCAGCAGATGCCACCAAAAGACCATTTTTATAAAAATTAAGTTTTAGATCCTGATGATGCATATTCCCATCTGGGTACCCCGCAGCATCTCTACTCCAGTCATTCCAGGCAAGACGAAACTTAAAGTCAGCTACCGGCTTTATTATCTTCATGCGAGTAGCGTTATCTTTCCATCTATGCACATTGTTCTCGTCCGGGTTAAAATATCCCTCCCAATGGGTTTGGGCCCGGTTCCCTGCAGAATTAACCCACACAATCCCTGCATCTTTTGCTTTTTTTATTAATTGGGAGATTGCACTGGTACCATCGAATGGCCCGCAATAATGCGATGCGGATTGCGAAACAATATCCACTTTTTCTTCTATCAAATAATCAACCAGCTTTTTAAAAGAACCATTAGAATCATCCACAGAAAGCAAATAGAGCTGCGCTTCGGGAGCAATATCATAAACAATTTCCGCACAATTGATCCCGTGTCTACCATCCTCAACCCCTGTCCCCTCATCTTGTGTTGCACTAAAATCCTTTTTAATGCAATTCAAAGGCAAGTCACCCTTAACCATGCTTTGCCCATAGCCTCCAAACCTATCAATTACTGCTATTTTTAATCCCTTTCCTCTGTAACCAGCCAAGTGCCAAAGATCCGCCTTTAAATCTGCTACACCTTCAGAAGTAGAAGGTTCCCAATCCAAATCCAGATTCGCAATTGGCCGAACAAACAAAACTGCTTCTTCTGTTACAATAAAATTTAAAGCAGTTAAGGGAATCACCACATTGAAAAGACTGCGGTCAAAACTTCTGACCGTCCCACCAAGTTCAGCTATTTCCTTAAAAACTCGCGCTTGTTGTTTTTTGTCTATTTTCAACTCAACAGTAACAAAGGGGACTTGATCCTCTTTTAGCGCCAGTCCCCTTGCTTTTGCAAAATAATTTAAAGATTCCCTATCCTGATGATCTGAGAAATAGAGGGCTTGCCTTAACACTGAAGAAAGCTTCTTATCTGCATAATAAACCGGCGGCGAAACAAAAATATCCTCTACCTGATTGGCTTCACCTGTAACAAAATGCAGCTTATAGAGCCCGGGCTCCAAATTTTGGGTATTAACAACTACTTGCCGCGTATTTGCATCTTGTTCGGAAAAAGAACCGAACCTGATTATTTTTTGGGGGTTATGGGCTGAACAAATAAAATAGCGATTAATCTTAAGATCTCGTGAAGGGACCTTAAACTCTACAGATTGCGGACTACCAACGAATATCCCTGCAGCAGCCAAGGAAGCCATTCCAAAAAACAAACCGAATATGATTAAAATTATTTTAAATTTATTTTTTGCCATCATTGATCCTAAATTAAAAGGCCAAACCACCTTTTAAATATCCTCCCTCTGCAGAAACAGTATCTCCCCCGCCAGATCTCCCCGCCATATGCATTCCTCCAGCCTCAATCTGTAGAGAGCCTAAGTAGAAACCGATAAAACCTTGATACCCTAAAGCTGGGCTAAACGCACCCGGAAGCGTTACCGTACCACCCCAAAACGTACCGTTTACTCCCCCGCCGACATAAACAGTTTTAAGGATACCCCACCCCTCAAAAGGATAACGCACACTCAAAGAAACCGGAACCATTTGTATCTTTCCATTCACTCCCCCAGCTTCTACATTCCATTCAAAATAAGTTATCCCCAATTGAATTTGTAACGGATTCAACACTGTTCTATTAAACTCAACCCCCAGTAAAAAATCATTGGGGCTATAAAAATATTGGTGATCAACTGATCCAACGATAGGAAGATTCTGCCCGGTTAAAGTAAAATGATATTTTCCCCCATACAAACTAAAAGCAGGAGCAAAAACCTCGGACTCCATTTGCTTTTCCGGTTCTGAAACCGGCTTAAGATTAACAGTAGTGGTTTCTTCTGCTTTAACCGCCACTTTTTGATCATAAATCACAGCGCCAGTTGACCCCATCACCTTTAATTGATATCCGCCTTCGTCTAATGATTCTATAAAAACTGTTCCTTGGCCTATCATAATATCGTCCAAATAGATTGCATCCGTTGAATTAGTAGAAATGATACAGAGCTTACCCTCAATAGTGATGCCAGCAAAAGAAATAGAGGAAACGGATAAGGCAAAAAATATGATTAATAGGGCCAAAAATGCTCTAAACATAAATAATATATTATAAGCATAACACTTAAAATATTGACAGTCAAAAGAGGCAGTGATATACTTTAGCACTCAAAGAGAGAGAGTGCTAAACATGACCCATAATATAGAACTAGACGACAGAAAAAAGGGAATATTGACTGCAATTGTAGAGGACTACTTGCGTACCGCAGAACCAGTTGGTTCGCGTACGATCGGAAAAGACTACATCAGCGAGCTCTCCCCTGCCACAATCCGCAACGAAATGGCAGACCTGGAAGATGCAGGGCTCATTATGCAGCCGCATACTTCTGCAGGCAGGATCCCCACTGACCGTGGTTACCGCTACTACGTAGACCACCTGATGAAAAATAAACCTCTAAGCCAAAAAGAAGAAGATTTTATCAGCCAGCAGCTGGAAGAATCCAGGCGCGACTTGGAAGACCTGCTCCACCGCTCACTGAAAGTAGTGGCACACCTAACCCATTACACTGCAATCATGAGCAACTTAACCGAACACCTGCGAATATATTCCTCCGGTGTTTCAAACATATTAAGACAACCGGAATTCAACTCTGTAGACCGGCTAAGTAAAATATTGCGAGCGCTGGAAGCAGAAGAAAAAATTTGCCAGGTTTTGGGAGAATATACTAAAGAAGAAGACAACGAAACCGAAACCACCACAATCCGGATTGGGACAGAAAACAAACTAAAAGAAATGCAGGATTGCGGTGTAGTAGTTACCCACTATGAAATCAAAGGGAAAGCCATCGGAGGCCTTGGCGTAATCGGCCCTACGCGCATGCCCTATACCAAAATCAGACAAGTAGTCAATTATGTTTCCCAAAAACTAAACGAAATCACATTCTAAGGAGCAATTATGAGCTGGGACAAAAAAAACAAAAAAGCATCAGAAGAACAGGGAAATCCGGAAGCCGAAATCCTAAAAGGGGTTATTCTGGAAAAAGAAAAACAGATCGATGAAGACAAGCAAAAGCTGCTGCGTACCTTGGCTGACTTGGATAATTACAAAAAGAGAATGGCTCAAGAAAGAGAAGAAATCGTAAAACTTTCAAACGAAACCTTAATCCTTGCCATGCTCCCTGTACTGGACGGAATGGAACGGGCATTTAAGGCAACAAAAAACAATAAAGAAAACGAAGAAATAATAAAAGGTCTGGCGCTCATAAAAAAACAGTTTGAAGATGCTTTAATGAAATTCGGGGTGCAAACCGTAGACGCTACCGGAAAACCATATGATCCGCATTTTATGGAAGCAATTATGCAGCAGGAATCGGACGGTCCGGAACATATTGTTCTGGAAGAGACACAAAAAGGATATTTGCTGTACAATAAACTGATACGACCGGCAATGGTAATCGTATCAAAGAAAAAGGGGGAAAAGTAAAATGGCAGAGAAGAAAGAAAAAATCATCGGAATCGACTTGGGTACCACAAATTCTTGCGTAGCAGTAATGGTGGGAGGGGAACCGGTTGTAATCCAAAATTCGGAAGGAGGCCGCACTACCCCGTCTGTTGTATCGTTCATGAAGGATGGTTCAAGAGTAGTCGGACAAGTAGCAAAAAGACAAGCTGTAACCAATCCGGAACATACTGTGTTTTCTATTAAAAGGTTTATGGGCCGCCGTGCAGATGAAGTGGAACAAGAAAAGAAAATGGTCCCCTATCCTATTGTTGCCGGAAGCAAAGGCGAAGCAGTGGTAAAAATCGACGACAAAACTTTTACCCCTCCTGAAATTTCCGCAATGATACTGCAAAAGATGAAGCAATCTGCAGAAGATTACCTGGGAGAAAAAGTAAATAAAGCGGTAATTACTGTTCCCGCTTATTTTAATGACAGCCAAAGACAAGCTACCAAGGATGCGGGAACAATTGCGGGCCTAGATGTACTACGCATCATCAATGAGCCAACTGCCGCATCTCTGGCTTACGGACTAGACAAAAAGAAAAACGAAAAAATTGCAGTATTTGATTTTGGGGGAGGAACATTTGATATCTCTATCTTAGAACTTGGGGAAGGGATTTTTGAAGTAAAATCCACCAATGGCGATACCCACCTTGGCGGAGACGATTTTGACATCAAAATCATGAACTGGATTGCGGATGAATTCAAAAAAGAGCAAGGGATAGACCTAAAAAATGACCGGATGGCCCTGCAAAGGTTAAAAGAAGCAGCGGAAAAAGCCAAATGCGAACTCTCTACTGTCACAGAAACAGAAATCAACCTTCCGTTTATTACCGCAGATGCAACTGGTCCAAAACACCTAATCTTAAAGCTTTCCCGTTCAAAACTGGAACAGCTAACCGAAGATTTAATCGCCAGAGCTTTTAATCCCTGCCAACAAGCATTAAAAGATGCCGGGCTTTCTATCAGCCAAATTGATGAAGTGGTTCTGGTTGGCGGCATGACCAGAATGCCCAAAATACAGGAAACCGCAAAAAAGCTCTTTGGCAAAGAACCACACAAAGGAGTCAACCCGGATGAAGTAGTAGCAGTAGGAGCCGCAATTCAAGGGGGGGTCCTTGCAGGAGAAGTAAAAGACCTGGTACTTTTAGACGTAACCCCGCTCACACTTGGAATTGAAACTTTAGGCGGGGTAATGACCCAGATCATTGAAAGAAACACCACCATCCCTACATCACGCAGCCAAATCTTTTCTACTGCTGCAGACGGACAAACCAGCGTAGAAATACATGTTCTGCAAGGCGAACGGCCCATGGCAAACGATAACCGTACTCTTGGAAAATTCCACCTGGTTGGCATTCCACCCGCACCCAGAGGAATACCACAGGTAGAAGTAATTTTTGACATTGATGCAAATGGAATCATACATGTAAGAGCCTTAGACAAAGGTACAAATAACGAACAAAAAATCACTATCACCGCTTCATCGGGGCTCAACAAAGATGAAGTAGAAAAAATGAAAAAAGAAGCACAAGTACACGAAGCAGAAGATAAAAAGAAAAAAGAAGAGATCGAACTCCGAAATCAGGCAGACAACATGGCGTATACCGCGGAAAAAACCGTAAAAGAAGCCGGGGACAAAGTAGATGCGGGAACAAAAGAAAAAGTGCAAAAAGCAATTGAAGAGACCAGAAAAGAACTGCAAGGTCAAGACGGGGCAAAACTGAAAGCTGCTTTTGAAAACCTGCAAAAAGAAGTTTATGCCATGTCAGAAATGATTTACAAACAAGCCCCTCCACCCAATCAAGCCTCGCCTAACAGCGGGCAGGAACAAGGTCAAGGACAAGAACAAGGACCAAATCCTAATGACGGTAAAACCGTAGATGCGGACTTTGAAGAGAAAAAATAATGGCCACAAACCGTGATTTCTACGAGATTCTGGGAGTAAGCAAAAACGCTTCTGCCGAAGAAATAAAACGCTCCTACCGCCGCTTGGCCAGGCAATATCATCCTGATGTCAACAAAGCCGCGGATGCAGAAGCAAAATTCAAAGAAATTTCCGAAGCATACAGCATTTTAGGAGAAGAAAAAAAACGTCAGCAGTACGACGCTTTTGGCAAATCCGGTTTTGGAGGCGGAGCTGGAGGTTCTGGCGGATTTGACATGGGGGATATGTTCCGCAACTTTGAGCAGGGATTTGGTGGTGGAGGATTTGGCGATCTGGGAGACTTATTTGAAACTTTCTTTGGCAGGACCTCAGGCCGTGGACAACCAGGACCAGCCCAAGGAAATGACTTACGCTACGATTTGGCAATTACATTAGAAGAAGCTGCTTCTGGAATAGAAAAAGAAATTACGATCACCCACCTGGAAACCTGCCAAACCTGTAAAGGAAACGGTGCCAAAACAGGAAGCAAACCTGAAACCTGTAAAAGCTGCAAAGGTACCGGACAAGTACAGCGTGCACACAGAACCATCCTTGGAATGTTCACCCAAGTAACACCCTGCCCCACCTGCGGCGGAGAAGGATCCACTATCCCCTCCCCATGTACAGACTGCAAAGGTACTGGAAGGACCCGTCAAACTAAAAAATTATCCATAAAAATCCCTGGGGGAATAGACAACGACCAGAGGATGAGGGTAAAGGGAGAAGGAGACGCAGGACAAAAAGGGGGACCACACGGAGACCTGTACGTTTTTATAAACGTAAAAGAACACCCGATCTTTAAAAGAGAAGGCTATGACTTATATGCCAGACTCTCCATCTCTTTTGTACAAGCATCTTTAGGATATGGAATAGAAGTCCCGGTACTTGGTGGAAAAGAGAAATTAAAAATACCGTCAGGAACACAAGTGGGCACCACTTTTAGGATTAAAGGAAAAGGAATGCCCTCCCTGCATGGAAGAGGAAGGGGCGACGAGTACATTACCATTATTGTAAGCATCCCTACAGATCTTAGCAACGAAGAAAAAGATCTGCTCAAGAAATTTCAGGAAGCAAGGAGAAAAAGATGAGTGCCCCCAGGGTTTTTGTACACCACGACCAAATCGGGAAAGAAAAAGCGGAAATCACAGGAAGCGACGTAAATCACCTAAAAAATGTCCTCCGTTTAGATAAGATCATCTGTAAAATCATCGGGCTGCGCAGCCACAAATCAGAGCCATCCTTTAAGATCACCATTGCCCAAGGTATCCCAAAAGCAAAGAAAATGGATTTGATCATTGAAAAAGGGACTGAATTAGGAGTATCCGCAATTATCCCGACTCTTTGCGAACGAAGCATCCCAAAACCACAAGCAGATAAGTTGGAAAGATGGAAAAGAATCGCCAAAGAAGCTGCAGAACAATGCGGAAGGCTGGTTGTGCCGCAAATACACCCGATCACAAAATTTGAAGACGTTTTAAATCTAAAAGAAGAATATGATTTAGCGCTCATTCCATGGGAAATCGAGAAAGAAAACTCCCTTAAAAAGGTTTTAACCAATCTCCCCCATCCTCCCCAAAAAGTCCTGATCCTAATCGGCCCGGAAGGGGGATTTGGAAGTATTGAAGTGGAAAGAGCTAAAGAAAAAGGATTCACCCCGATTACGCTGGGCAACCGGATCCTGCGTACCGAAACCGTAGCACTAAGCATCCTTTCCATGTTTATGTACGCTTACGACTAGGAAAGATTTAATCTACCAAGGTTGCCTATAACCAAGCATAAAACCCAAGCCCTGATAATCGGGGCTATTACCTGTACGGATTAGGTCATAACCAATTTCCGCAAACATCTCTCCGGGACCCGCATCGCCGCTCATCCCAAACAAAAGATCCGCCCCAAACGCCCCCATTTTACTTTCACCATTAAAAGAAGTTAATAAATTGAGATTAATCCCAAACCCAAAATAAGGATTAAGTCCCGGGGAATCCGGAGCAGTGAGCTGATAAATCCCTGTTAAAAAAAGAGGGATGTTTTGCCTGTCATTATCCTGGCTGTCTTTTCCTTTGGCAAAACCGAGTCCCACCTTAAAAGCAGCAGCATTAATATTTAACGGCCGGTTAAAACGCATTTCCAGAACCAACGCAGGCATATTAGCGATTAATCCGCCAGACACACCAATGGTGCGCGGGGGAAGTGTTACCTCTGGCGGCGTAGGAGCAATTACTCTTTGTGCTGGGGGAGGAGTTTGTTCTATTTTTGACTGTGGGCGGCTACCAGGAGAAACCGTTTCCAACTCATTTTCCAAAGCATTCAAGCGATTTTCATATATAGAAACCATTCTTGTTAATTCTTGGACGCGATACGGACTTTTTGCATTAGCCAATTTAT
The DNA here is from genome assembly GCA_026387795.1 of Candidatus Saganbacteria bacterium. Classification (GTDB taxonomy): domain Bacteria; phylum Margulisbacteria; class WOR-1; order JAPLLA01; family JAPLLA01; genus JAPLLA01. Next base: position 17,343 of record JAPLLA010000056.1, read on the forward strand.
CGTTCAAAGTATCTATATAAGATTCCACGCGCTTAATTTCTGCTTTTATGTCCGCAGGATCACGGGGTTGTTTTTGGGCAAAAGCAAAACCAGAAACAATAGAGATAAAAAAACATATTACTAAAATACCGGTTAAGAATCGTTTCATCTTGGCCATTATTTTACAACATCGCAGCACAAAAGTAAAAGGCGAGGATGCCATCCTCGTGATATAATTGCCCCACCATGGAAATCATTGCAATCATAATTTCGGTTATCACTCTCGGAGCCTTAATATTTGTAATCCTTAAGGTCCAAGGATTGGGAGCTTCTGGGCAAGACCATCAAAGCTTTGGCCTTATGCAACAGCAGATCGAAGGGTTCCGCAACCAGATTACTACCCAAATCGGACAATTTAACGAACAAATCTCAAAACTATATTCAGACAACCAGACGATCCTTCAAAAAGTGAATACGGATTTCACCCAAACGCTGCAAACAGTTGATAAAAATGTTAATAGCCGGCTGGATAATGCAGCTAAAGTCATTAATGACGTAAACCGGAAATTGGGAGAAGTCTACGAAACCACTAAACAAGTACAGGAAGTGGGCAAAGACATTGCATCGTTAAGTGAGATCTTACGCGCACCTAAACTCCGAGGCGGAATGGGAGAATTGTTTCTTGGAGACTTGCTTAACCAAGTCCTCCCCCCTGCTACGTTTGAACTGCAATATCGTTTTAAAAGCAGGGAGATTGTTGATGCCGTAATCAAGCTTGGAAAAAACCTTGTACCAGTAGACTCCAAATTCCCATTAGAAAATTTCAGAAAATACATAGAAGCGGAATCCGAAACAGAAAAAATAAGGCTTAAGAAAGAATTCATCCGCGACGTAAAAAAACACATTGATGCAATTGCAGGCAAATACATCCTGCAAGACGAAGGAACATTTGGGTTTGCCCTGATGTATATCCCAGCAGAGAATGTTTACTATGAAACTATTATTAAAGACGAAAACCTGGACGAAGGAAAAGGGATTTTTACCTATGCAATAGAAAAGAAGGTGCTTCCGGTCTCCCCTAACTCATTCTATGCTTATCTCCAGACAATACTTTTGGGACTGCGTGGAATGCAGGTAGAAGAAAAAGCAGAGGAAATACTCAAAAACCTATCCAGGCTTGGGGGAGATTTTGGTAAAGTCTCCGAAGACTTTGAGAAGATGGGAACACACTTAAAGAACCTCAATGCCAGCTACGAAAATACGGAAAAGCGCTTGGACAAATTTGGCAACAAGCTGGAAACCCTGGAAGTAAAACAGGAACCAACCCTACTAGCTTAATAAACCAAACTTTTTAATGGATCAGCTTAGCATCGTCAAATTTTTGCTGTCTCGCCTTATCAAGATCATTCGCTTTATTGGCCATGGTAGTGAGCAGCTCCGGTGTTACAATATGCGGAGTAATAATTACCATTAGGTTTCTTTTTTCGGTATGGACCTCTGTACGCTTAAACAAAGTACCCAAAAAAGGGATGGCACTTAAATACGGAACCCCAATTTCAACCAAATTGCTGTAGTCTTTGGTCAATCCGCCTATAACAACTGACTGCCCGTCTTTTATCAAAACCTTATTTTTGGTTTCGGTGGTATTTTCTTGAGGAAGGTTATTGATAACCGAACCCTCGCTGACCGAAGGATAAATATCCATAATAATAAACCCGTCTTCATTAATATGAGGAGTAAATTTAAGCTTGGTACCAACCTCCAAATAGTTTACCTGCTGCACGGTTTGAGTTTGAGAAATAACTGCGGTCTGATATCCATATTTTGAACCAATCAATATTTCTGCGGGTTGGTGGTTAAGTGCCGTAACCCAAGGAGATGCAACCAAGTCATAACCAAGCTTGCGCTCCAATGCCTGCAAATAAGCAGTTAAATCACCGCTAAGCACCTGGCCATACAACCCAATTGCAGTCGCTGCCAAAGAAAGTGTATCAGTAGAATTAAACTGGATAAAATTATTAGCATCTTTTTGATCTTTAAAGCTTACCCCTAAGTATGAAGGGTTATTGGTATCGCCATTGCCACCCTTTACTTCCAATATCTTGGCCTCAACCATAACCTGGAGCGGTGACCCATCCATTTTTGCAATTACAACAGCAATACGATCAAGGTTTCTTTCTGACGCCCTGGCTAAAATTGTATTTAAGTTTTCGTCTACAGATACTTTTTCCCCCTCTGCCAATAGTTCATTAAGTGCACTGCTGGCACTCTTGGCATTGGCATATTTAAGCTGAAAAGAGCGCATGGCAAAGTTTTCATCAGCCGCAACAGGAACATTTACTTGTTGTACATTGGTATCGCCTTGCTGAGTCTGTAAAAACAAAGCGCGCGCATATGCCGGCGTAAATATTAATCCCACCATCAATAAACCCACTAAACCACAAAATACTATTTTTTTCATGTTTACCTCCTATTAATCGGTCGCTTTTAACGTTATTTTGTATAAGGGAACGAAATTGTCATGTCCGTAACTAATTTGTCGTCCTGCAAAACCACATTTACGGTTTCCACATTTGAATATACATTTAATTTTGCCAGTGCATTAAAAACCCCTAAAAACTGAAAATAAGAAGAAGTAAATTTAAAGTTCAGGGTCAATCCTTTATCCGTCAAAGAATGCTGCATATAGGACAAGTCAACCCCAAACCACCTGAATTTTTTGTCCATAAAATCCGTAACCTGTTTTAACTTTTCGGTCTGAGAACCAAAAAAAGCATTTGGGCCGGTAGCCACAGCTTGCGGTACAGCAGCACTGCCAAGCGTACTGATTTGGGTTTTCATGGCCGCAATTTGGTTGTTTAAACTGTTGACCTGCTGTTGAGCTTTCCCTTTTGCAGATAAAACCGGATTAAGTAAAAACTGCCAATACAACACAAAAATTGCCAATAAAACCGTAATAAACAAAAGCTTTTTCTCATTTTTCGAGAGTTGGTTTAAATTCATTATTTAGTCACCTCGGAACACACACACCTAACCGTAAAATTATAAGTCGGAACAGTATAAGCATTGGACTCCTGTAAAGAAGAAGAAGCTACAGCCTTAAAAAGGCTGCTTTTCTCCAAACGGTCCATAAAAAGAGGAAGATTGGTCAGCTTCCCCTTTTGAAGCGCAATCCCAGTAAGCAACAGCTCTCCGCCGGTACGATTGTAAGAAATATTGGACAAATAAATATCATCTGGAGTAATTTTATCAATCGTATTTATAATATTCACAAATCGATCCATTGAGACACTTTTCTCTGATGTTTGAGCAAGCTCTGCCATTTTTTGGTTATAGGTGTTTTGCAAAGAAGAATATTCATTATTTAAACGCTTGGCCATAGACTCCACCTTGCCTGATTGGCTGGAAAACCAGACCAAAACAGCCAGCAGTAAAACAATATACAGCAAGATTAAAGAGCTGGGCGATAAAATTTGCTTAAAAGATTCCTGCAATCCCAGGTTTGGAGTAAAGGTCGACTTAGCAGGAACAACAGCTTTTAGTTTTAAAATCTCCTTGCCCGGTAAAACTGCACCAATTGCCAAGCTTAAAACAGGCGCAACCTGGCCAAAATCCTTTTTATCCGATTTGATATCTGGGGACAAAGATAATGCTTCTACGTCTAACCCAAGCTGGTACTTAAAGAAAGGGATAAAATTTTTGATCCTGGTAGTGCCGCCGGTAAAATAAACATTTTTAAATTCGGTATCATCTTCCATTTCTTTGCGATAATAAGCAAAAGTAGTTAATATTTCCGTGGAAATTTTTTCCAGCGCAGGACGCATCATCCCCAATATCTCTGCCCCTGGGACCCCTGCTTCTTTGGTATATTCTTCGGTATTAATCGGGATCCCAAAAGCATTTTTCAACTCTTCAGCATGATTGGCACCCAGTTCCAAGGTCCCTGCTTCCGTGCGCACCACTCCAACCATGGCTTGGGCAATGTTGTCCCCTCCAACCTTGGCCTCGCGCGCAAAAACCACTTGGCCTTGTTTAACCAAAACAATCTGCGTAGAACTCCTTCCAACATAAATCAAAGCTGCTGCGCCAACATTTATGCTCTTTAAAACGTTTTTCAAGGCACTGGCAGGTGCCACTACGGTTTGAACATCAATCCCCGCTTTTTTTGCTATTTCTATGCGGTCCAAAATGGTTTTTTCGGAAACCGCTGCCACAAGATAAAATTGTTTTTGACTAGTGGCAGAAGCATTTAACTTGTAATAATCAAGGATTAGATCTTTGGGCGGATAAGGAAGCATTTTTGTGGTTTTATAACGAATAGTTTCTGCAACTTCTGCTTCAGGCAATGTCGGAAGGTCAATTACTTTATAAACAATATCCGCTTCGGAAAGCACCAATGCCGCATCCCTGGCTTTAATGTTGTTTTTTTTGAGTGCAGCAGCCAAGCTGGTTTCTTGAAAGTCTGCGGGACTGTGTAAAGGAGAGTACTCTACTGCCCAATTTAAAACGGAGCAACCAGAAGCCTGCAGATCTACTTCCACAAGCTTAAAAGAATTCGGAGTAAGGTGGATCCCTAGTTTCCTATTTGCCATTTTTCACCTTTAAGTTTACCTAAATTTAAAGTTAAAATCAATACACTTCTTGCCAACTAGAAATCTTAGGCTTGGTTGCCCCTGTTAAACCTTGTACACCATTAAAATTAGTCGAACTGGCATTAAGCGTGAGATGTGAATTGTTGCCTACGTCGCTGACATAGCTGGCAACAATATTCCCGGTAAAATTAGTATTGTTTTTAAAGGTAAGCGTACCGCCGCAATAAATAAATCCATAAATCGTGGCACCATTGGTCCAGGTAGCGGTAAAGTCTCCTGGAGAGAGAATGGTAATGCCGTTCCCAGCTCCTGCAGCGCCACCCACAAAATTATTCCCCACCGAAAATCCGGTGTTAGAATAAAGCAAGCCCTTGCTACCAATAGTGGTACCATTGGCAATGGTAATGAGACCTGCTGAAATCAAGGTAAAATTACTGCCAATAGTGGTGTTGTTATTTGTAGTCACGGTTCCAGTAGCCACAACCTTTGCGCTTCCGCTAATGGTAATGGTTCCTTTAAGAGTAACATTCCCCTTAATATAATAATTACCAGAAATAGTCCCACCATTAAAAGTATAGTTCCCTGTATAAGTAGGAGTAGTATTCGCAATACTAATCTGTCCAGTATAATAAGAAGTATCTAGGCCAGGAGGGTTTGAAGGAAGGTTTGCATATGCCTGGCTCGTACCAGTAATAGTCCCACCTGTAATACTCCCTGAAGAATATACGTCCCCGCTTGCAACTGTATTATTATCAAAAGTAAGATTACTGTTGGTTAAAATATCTCCTATAATAACAGCGTTATTGCCAACAGTAGTACCGCCTGATCCTGATCCTGATCCTGATCCCCAATAAAGAACATAATCATTATCTAATAACTATCTTTTTCTGCACTCTGATTGCCCTAATTTTAAATGCAAAAAAAGAAAAAGAAGAAGTAAAAGGAAAAACAGTGCTGGGACAAAGCGCAATCTTGGTTATTCTAATCGCAGTTGCCAATGGAACTTCTGCACCTCTCATTCAATTTGGCCAGGGAGTTTTTCTTTTCATGCTCTGTTTTAATGTCTGGGCCTACCATGATTACGTATTAGAAAAAAACTATAAAACCAGCCTGCCGCTTGGGCTTTATAAGCAGATCTCTTTTGTCACCATAACCGCAATCTTGCTTGCCGGGCTGTTTTTTACTTCTCTGGTAGGCGGAAACGTAAAAGAAGATACTTTGCGCGACGCAAATAATCTTTTGGGACAAGCGGTTATAAACAGTAATACCACTTTTGCCAATTCACACCAAATAGCAGAGAACATAAGCGGATCCCCATCAATGAAACCTGCCTTGATTTCCCCCACTCCGGCAAACATTGCCCTAGCAGATGAAGTTTTATCCCGCTTCCAGAAAAAAATGGAGGTCACAGCTTGTTATATGCTGGACCGCCATGGGGCAGCAATTGCTTCATCCGACCGGAATGATCCAAACACTGTTTTACACAAAAACTTTAGTTCCAATTATTATTTCATTCAGGCATTGTCCGGATCAGGATCCTCTTTTTCTGAGACAGAAATCAATCCCGATACAAGAACCGATTATGCTGCTGCTCCGGTAAAAAATAATACCAAACAAGTTATAGGGGTCATTGTAGTCAAACAATCTATAGGGGATGAGCTCATCCGATACCTTCCCTTGACCTTTGTTATTAATAAACAAGGATTAATCCTTTTAGCCAATCCATCCAAATTTTACCTGCGGATGCTTTGGCCAATCAGCAAGGAAGAACAACAAACGTTGTTAGGACCCGGCAACATAAAAGGAATAAGCAGGGTTCCTTTGCTGAACAAAAAACCAGAGGATAATACTTCTTTTTATTTTAGAGGGACTGAATATGTTTTCCTAACAAAGGACCTGTCCGAACAAGATTGGCAAATAGTTTACTTCACGCCTCTCTATGCGTACCATCAAGCCAGGCTGCTCACGATACTGATGTTTGCATTGCTAGCACTATCTTTTATTGTTGCTTTTTACGCCTTATTCCAAAAAAGCTTCTCTGCAGAAATAATTTTTAATGAAAAAGAACGCTTTTTCACCACTCTCCACAGCATTGGGGACGGTGTTTTGGTGGTTGATCTGGACAAAAGGGTTACACTTGTAAATACCGCAGCAGAAAAACTGACCGGGTGGACAGAAGAAGATGCTCTAGGAAGGAAACTGGAAGAAGTTTTCGTTGTGCTCAATGAATCCACCAGAAAACCAAGGGAAAACCCCGTAGACACCGTTCTTAAAACAAAAGAGATCGCTTATTTGGCAAACCACACGATCTTAATCAGCAAGAACGGAGAAGAAAAAGTCATTGCGGACAGCGCAGCTCCAATCCACGACCGCAACGAAGTAATGGTAGGAGTGGTCTTAACTTTTAGGGATGTTTCTGAAAGGGCAAAATTAGAAACTGAACTTAAAAACAAAATCCAGGAACTTTCCAACATCCAAAAAGCAATGCTCAACATTAACGACGACTTATCTGAAAATGAGAAGGAAATAAAGGCAAAAAACATTGAGCTGGAGCGCCTCTACAAAATTAAAACCGAATTTACTTCCATGGTTTCTCACGAGCTTAGAACCCCGCTTACTGCCATTAAAGAAGGGATCTCAATTGTTTTAGACGGCTCCTCCGGACCTGTAACTCCACAACAAAACCAGTTTTTAGAAATTGCCAAACGCAATGTGGACCGTTTGCACCATTTGGTCAACGAAGTTTTAGACCTTTCCAGGCTGGAATCAGGAAAAATAGATTTACACATCAAACCAGGAAACCTGGCTGAAACAGTATTAGAAGCAGTGAACAGCCAAAAGCTGATTGCAGAAAAAAAAGGCCTAACACTGCAAACCCAAATAGAAGAAAACCTCCCCACCGTTGCTTTTGACCATGAAAGGATCATTGAAGTAGTAAATAACCTTCTAGACAATGCCTTTAAATTCACGGACCAGGGAGGAATCACAATACTCGTACAAAAAGATAATTTTAACCATGGCATTAAAGTCTGTGTAGCAGATACAGGGATCGGAATATCAAAAGAAAACATAACCAGGCTTTTTGAACCATACATACAAATCGGGGAAGTAAACCGCAAAACCGGGGGCACAGGCCTGGGCCTTAACATCTCCAAACAAATCATCACACAGCACCTGGGGACCATGTGGATTGAAGCTGAACCTGGCAAAGGCAGCTCGTTCTGGTTTACCATACCCGGGATGAAGAAATAAAATCAACCAAGCCCTAGCACTTAATCTTTATAGAAAAAGGGACATCCACAGCCAACCTCTTTTTCCATTCCCTATTAGTCGCCCCATGAAAAGCATGCTTTAAATGAAAACTTACAAACTTTAAATAATCATCCATAGAGAGGCTTTTTTTCTCCGGCATCGGTCCACGAATAATCGGCAATTTGAGTCTTTTCATTACCACAATATTACATCCTTTCCACTATTTTACAGTAGATTTCTTCTGTCCCATATTTTAAACACAACGCTTTAAATTCTTTGCCTTTAAAATTAATCTTATTGATCCTAATCAGGTCAATAATATCCGGTAAATCCTTGTTTTCACGGATCTTGAGATTATGTTTTAACGAGTGCAGTTTAAGTGCGATCAAATGATTGAGCGAAGGGACCATAAATTTCTGTCCGGCAATACTGACTTCCTTACCCTCTTTAACAATCCCATCCAAGGTTTCTTTATCCACAAACATAAAATCAACATCCATCAGAGATGCCCTGTCGCTGCTTTTAAGCCTGGTAAAGACTTTTTGGGTGTAATCCTCTTTGTAACCGGCTTTTTCCAAAAAAACCAATATTTTATTAAAATCTTCTTTCGTAATTAAAAAATCAACATCCGCGGTTGCACGAGTAACCTTATAAAAGTTAATCGCAAATCCTCCGATGATAACACAGGATATCCCTTCCTTCTTGGATATCGTTGAGATAAGATGAAAAATTGTTGGATACTTATCTTTCATTGTTTTTGTTCCTTATTCTTTCTATTATGCAACAGCTCGATTTGTCTAGCAAGCTTTTTTAGGCTTCACATCGCAGATTCTGGACACAGTTCATTATACGGGCAATAACCGCAGATTACAGAAGAAGGCTTAGCTTGGTATTTCCCTTTTCTCAGGCCATCCGCAACTTTTTGGATCTTTTCCCACACTTTGGCAATGTCTTGTTCGGTCTTATGCATAGCCCCAACAACCCCGGTTTCTAAAAAATGAAGTTCTACAGAATCCGGCAATTTCTTGTAGAGTTCTTTCCAAGCCAACGCATAAATCCCAAGCTGGAGGTTCTCTTTCACTTTCTTATCCGCATCCTCCTGCGTCCTCACATCAGAAGATTTAAAATCAATGATATGGATCTTGCCTTTTACCTCATCTACCCGATCCATTCTCCCTTTTACTTGGATATGATCTTTTATAACTTTAAAAGGCTCTTCTATAAATTTGGGAATAATTTTAAGCTTTTCTTGCTCTTTAAAAAACCGGGCCAAAGCAAGTTTTCCCACTTTTAAACGCTCTTCTTCGTGCTCGCGGCTGATAAACCCTTCAGACTTCCAGTTATCAGTAAAAACAGCCAGTAAATCTTTCAAAGTAAACTTATTCCCGTTCTTTTTCGCCAAATGGTACGCTTGTACTGCTTGATGGAGCGCTGCCCCATAAATAATGGCATGATGAGGAAGCAACGGCACCTTGAGGATATGGATATATTTATATTTTAAAGGGCAAGTCAGGTAATCGTCGATATGGTAAAAACTCAAATTAAGCACTTCGTCTTCTTTCATCTGCTTCTCTTGAGGATAAACAACATCCGGAGCCTCGGCAAATAACTCAATCTGGTCCAGAGGAGTTTTCTTGATCACAGAAAGGTCTGCTTTGGGCAGGTCCAATGCTTCCAAGACAAACTGGCTAACTTTTCGGAGGCGTTTTCCACCATAATCCAAGCTAGAAGTAAAATAAAGTTCTTGTTTTGCCCTGGTCATTGCAACATAAAATAGGCGCCTTTCTTCCTGTAGGTGGAAATCTCCTGATGGCAAAGTATCCTTAAGTAAATCTGCCGGAATCTCAATCGGGTCGGATTTGGCCCGCACCGGGAACTTTTCGGAAACCAAAGAGACCATAAATACTACCGAGAACTCCAAGCCTTTTGCTTTGTGTACAGTTAAAACATTGACTGCATCCACATCGGGGTCTACACCCGCACTTTCTGGATCGTCCCCTGCTTCTTTTAAAACATTCAGGTACTTAACAAATTCAGAAACCCGATCCAACTCCGCTACAGTTTTAAACTCCGTAACTTTTTCAAAAAACTTGGCAATGTTTTGAATTTGATACTCACTCTTTGCAGTTCTTTCCATAGTCAAACCTTTGAGATATCCACTGCTATTTAAAAACTTATAAAGGACCTCCCCGGTTGTTCGCTCTTTGGCATAATCCAGATAAAAAGCGATGTCTGCCATAATGCTTCTTACTTTTGCACGCGTATCCTCTTTTAAGTCGCCCAGCACCGCATATTCGGCTGTTGCATCATCCAAATGCGTAAAAACATGGTGCAAAGTGAAGTTTCTGCGCTGGGCAAAGGTATTTAATTTTTGTAGATCCAAAGGATCAACTTTGTAGATTTGGGAAGCAGCCAAGGAGTAAAGACTGATGCTATCTGCTAAATCGCCAATTACACGTAAAAAGGATAACACTAATTTTATCTCTGGATTACTATATAACCCCCCTGCCCCGGAAAAAAGAGACGGAATCCCCGCCACATTTAAAGCTTTGATAAAAGGTTCAGCATCACGATTAGCACGAGTCAATATTGCAAAATCCTTTAAGCGATAGTCACCGCTTTCGTATTTTTCTTTGATTTGTGAGGCAACCCAATCCGCCTCAGCATAAACCGTATCAAACTGCTTATGCACAACAGCCTTTGCGCTCTTCTTCTTGTCCGCCGAAGTCTTGACGAAGGCGGATAACTTCTTATTAACATTTGCTTTAACTTCCAGCCGATCCGGATTGTTAAACTGGATCAGTTTGTAGGCCGTATCTAAGATGAGCTGCGTAGACCGATAGTTTTTTGATAACACGACTTTTTTAGTTTTAGGATAGTCTTTTGCAAAATTAAGGATATTGCTGATCGCGGCACCACGGAATTTATAAATTGAATTGTGTACAACCACCCCATCCGCTACAAAATTATGGGTTCGATCAACCTCTAAATCATAAACAGTTTGCTCTTCTTCCTTAGAACAAACTTTAACAATAGGGTCATAAACAACCCTTTTCCCCACTACAATTGGCAAGCAATGTCCAACTAACACATTAGAAGCAGGCATCATTAATGAGGCTAAATGTTGACGACACAATGTTCCCACATTAAACTGAACCTCTAAAATCCCTCCTGTAACCACGCATAAACTTTGTGCAATTTTCCCTATTTCCTGCAAATCAATGCTGGTTGCCCGGAACCTAAATCCCTTTTTAGCTCTACTCAAAGAAAAACCCGCCATCCGCAACTTTTTAATCGTACGGGGATCCGAAGTTTCAACATAAACCTGATGGATAACCATGGGGTTCAGTAAAATTCCACTCTTACCCGGCTTAGGATAATTTCTTCTATAACACATCGTAAGGTTTATTTTTATTCTTTTTTTATTCCCCCTATTAACTGCCCCCAAACAAAAATGATGGGCATTAAGATCAATATCCAGATCGTAAGCCAATCTTTTAACCTTTAACTCTGTATCTATCTCGTCATATAATTTTCTAAGCCAAACACCTTTAATTGCAACATCGCCTCTTTCTTGAAAACAAACCGTAGGAATCCCATATTTAAGAGCCCACAATGTTTCATAATAACGTGCTTCAGTGTCACTGGTACAAGCTTTTATCCCAATAATCCGATCTGCAGAACGCTCCAGCTTTAACCTAACAGACAAATCATTGGTCACCCCCAACCTCCACCCCAAGTCACTCCGATGCATCAAATAAACATAGTGAACATCGGTCTTAAGGTGACGACGGGAAGGAACAAAACAAAACATTTTATGGTTACTTGTAACCGTAATTTTACGTCCGCTTTTAGTCTCGAATGTAATCAAACGGCAATGCTTCTTGTTTTTAAAAACCTTATTTACCCTAGAAAAAGAAAGAAATCCTTTCCCAACAGCCGTCAAAACCTTCTCCCCTTCTTTAATCGCTTTAATCTTTTTCTTCCCTACAGGAGTATTAACGATAGAATCGGGCGGGAGGCATTGATCATCGTCCCCTACTACAACAATATTCCCGTTTTTCCCTGATAGAAGCCTTAAAAGCTGGTATTGGGAATAATTGGTATCTTGAAACTCATCTACTAAGATATATTTAAATCGCTCTTGATACTTTTTAAGTATTTTGGGTTTCTTTCTAAAAAGCTCAAGACAAAGCACTACCTGGTCACCAAAATCTATCAATCCTTTTTTAGCTTTTAGCTCCTGGTACTTTTTATAGACCTGCGCAACTTCGATCTGTTCCGCATCTTTCTTTTTGCTAGCCCAGGCCAGATACTTATCTGGCGCAATATCTTCATCCTTAGCACGGCTGATGGCATTAAGCAGTGCTTCGATGTGTTTAGCTGGATCTCCTAAAGAACGATAATGTTTAAGTGGGAATTTGAAGAGATGGGACTGGAAAAATACCTGCTGTTCGGTTTTATTCATAACACGATAATCCGGACGCAGCCCCAAGTCTAAAGCATGTTCCCGCAGTATCCTGTCTCCAAAAGCATGGAAAGTGGAAATCATGGTATCCGTATAACCGTAAGAGACCAAGACATCTACGCGCGACTCCATTGCATCCGCTGATTTGTCGGTAAAAGTAAGAGCCAAAACTTCCTGCGGCTTGGCGATTTTGGAAGTAATGAGATAAGCAATGCGCCGAGTGATTACCGTAGTCTTACCAGTTCCTGCACCGGCAATAATCAAAGCCGGACCATTTTTATGCAGTACTGCTTGTTTTTGTTCGGGGTTTAAGCCCGCTAAAATTTCTTTAAGAGAAAGGGATGTTTTTTTCTTTTGCGCCATGGAAGCATTCTAACAGATTTCTTTAAAAAATGCCTCGCTTTGAAATTCATCCTAAAACCTACCGATAATAAGTTGGGAGGAGATAAACCATGCCCAGCACAATTCCTGCAGCTTTTTTTGGAACCCGGATCCATATAGATCCACGCTTAAAAAGACTTCCTCCAGAAAAAGTACGCGGGCTATATGTGTCTGATGGCGCCCAAATTGTACGAGCAGGAAACGTACCGCAGCACAAAATTGCCATTAAAAACCTCACCCTAAAAGGAGGAGCTTCTGAACATTCTCCATGGGGAAATTTAAGAGGTGCTGTGCTCAAGTTTAGAGAGGGACGTACTAGGCCGATCAATATTAATGGAAAAGGATTTACTGTCCCCTCTGGCTACACTCTGATGGACCAGGAAAGCTTTATTGAAACTAAAGAAATAAGGAATCATGGAAGAGAAGTTCCACATCAGGTAATTACGGATATTAGCCCTGAACCATTTTACCTGGTTCACTCAAGCTTCTGCCATCCCAAAGACCTATTTGTACCTCAAGGGACTTATACTCAAACAGAATACGATCCAAAGAATTTAGTTGGATTTACACACCTAGAAATTAGAGGTGATACTCTGTTTTTGATGGAAGAAGCTATTCCTCTTTCTCCTCGTCCTTTTGATGTCACAGAAGGAATGGATCCTAAACCTTCGGTTATTGTTGTCCAATTAGAAGAAGGAGGACATGTCACCCTGGCACAATAAAAAAAGAAATAAAACTAAGCGGATTTTTTCTGTGCTTTTGCCATTTTTACGTTCTTTTTCCGTCTACGCCTGCGGCGGTCAATTTCCCATTTACGCTGTCTCATCTTAAACCTCCTTTAACTAACAACTTACAACAATATTATTATAAAAACAATCAGGCCGTTTGTGTAATCTTGGGCAGCCTGCCAAAAACTTCCTGATAAATCTTTGGATAAGAATCTTTGCCGCAAATGAGCATAAAAGTAAGCGGCATAACACCGCGAGCCTTGGTAGACATCTTACCAGAAATATCCATAATATCCCACTGCGCATGTTGATCTTCTCTAAGTCTTGCAATATGGTAAAGCTCTCTGGCATTTAAAGAGGCTAATACTCGCTTGCGATGCGCATTGGTTAATACATATTGCGCTACTTGAGTATTAGAAACTGAGATCTTTTCATACAAAGCTTCACTCTTTCTAACTACTTTTCTAAAAGTCTTTTCCTCGCCAATCGCTATGATTGCGGGAGGAATCGTTATTCCCAATGCGGGATCATAAGATTGCGCTATAAGAGATGCTATCCTGTGCCTTTTTAGCTGCGCAAAACAGGATGCGGAAATCACCAGATCGTAAGTAAGGTTCACATATTCAAATTCACGGATAGTGGAATCGTAAAACTCCATATACTGGCAAGCGCTCTTAATCAATTCTTTTTTTTCTCCCTCGCTCATTCCTTTTGCCTTCTTAAGACATTCTTTATAAGGAAGGTTTGATCCCCTGCAAAGAAGTGTCGCTACCAATACAGTGTCTCCATCTTTTGTATAATGAGATAATACAACATCTTCCTTAGCCTTCTTAGCCTTCATGGGCCCTAGCAGGCCTTTGACCTTGCCTTCCAGTTCAGCGTAAGTCTTTTGGTCCAAATCATTTGCCTGTGTAAAAAGTATAATCGAAGGAGCAATCGGTTTTGCCACATCATAAAGAGCACGGCCTAAGGCTTGGATCTCTTTGGACGGGTGAGATGCAAAGCGGCGAAATAAAAGTTCTAAATTCCTGGCATTGGTAGTAAAACCAAGCTGGCCCCCCGTTGCAAGAGGCGTAATGTAGCGGGCATCTTCTTTGGCCCAGCCTTCCAAAAGATTATGATTTTTTGGGTCAGCTGCTAAATCTTTGTGCTTGTCAAAAACATGCGCTTTTAGCTTTTCAAAAAGCTCTTGGTAGGTTTTATTTTGCAGACCAACCAAGGCCTTAAACTCACTGTCAAACTCTCCGCCCGCAATTTCTTCGGGCAGAACATAGTCGCTGCCCAAAGTGATGTAGCGCTGTGATTTTTCGGTATAGGAACAAAGGCGAAATTTTTCGAGCTCTTCCATAGCCAAGCGGGAAACTCCAATTACATCAAAATTAAATACCGCATGCTCTGCAACAGAGTGGTGCCCCATTTTAAAAATTATGGCTTGGTTGGACTTGCGGGATTTTTCTACTTCTTCCCTGGCAGCTTTGCGAAGTTCATAAATCGGCCTGGGATCACGGCTGATCCTGGCATAGGAAGCAGAGAGGGTTTCAGGGGTAACATCTTGCCGCTCAGGAGCAGACTTTTTTAACTCCCCGATTACCTCAGCATCAACGTTGTATCCTGCGAGAATAACTTGCATAAGCTAATTACAAACAAGCTTTACGTGATAAATTGAAACGCCCCATGTCGTCAACTTCTACAACCTTAACCTTGACCTCGTCTCCGATATTTACCACATCTTCTACTTTTGCCACGCGTGCAGTATCAAGCTGGGAAATATGGACCAAGCCTTCTTTCCCGGGCAAAAATTCCACAAACGCGCCAAAATTCATAATGCGGGTAACTTTACCGGTAAAAGTATCTCCCAGTTTAGGTTCATAGGTCATGGCTTCAATGGCCTTTTTGGCTTGCTCTGCACCAGCAGGGTCAACGGAAGAGATGTAAACCTTGCCGTCATCTTCAATATTGATCTCCGCACCGGTTTCTTCAATAATCCTCTTAATATTCTTCCCTCCGGGACCAATTACCAACCCGATTTTTTCCGGATCAATTTGGATCATGGTAACACGCGGAGCATATTGGGAAAGTTCCTTGCGAGGAGCAGCAATTGCCTGTTTTATTTTGTCCAGAATAATGGTCCTGGCAGATTTTGCCTGGTTTATCGCATCTTTAATTAAATCCAGAGAAAGCCCATCATTTTTAATGTCCAATTGGATCGCTGTGATCCCGTTTTTGGTACCTGTAACTTTAAAATCCATATCCCCAAAATGGTCTTCAAGGCCTTGGATATCCGTTAAAAGTACTTCTTTGCCATGGTCGGAAACGAGGCCGATGGAAATCCCGGCTACTGGTTCAAGAATTGGAACACCTGCATCCATAAGCGCTAGAGTTGAACCACAGGTTGAAGCCATGGAAGTAGATCCATTGGAACCGAGTACTTCCGAAACTAAACGGATGGTATATGGAAATTGTTCTTGTGAAGGAATTACCGGCAGTAACGCTCTTTCAGCCAATGCTCCGTGACCAATTTCTCTTCTTCCTGGACCGCGCATGGGCTTTACTTCTCCTACGGAAAAAGCAGGAAAATTATAATGGTGCATGTAACGCTTGGTTTCTTCTTTGGTTTCCAAGCCGTCCAACCTCTGTTCTTCCCTGGTGCTGCCCAGAGTAGCAATGGTTAAAACCTGGGTTTCTCCCCTGCTAAAAAGTCCTGAACCATGTGTACGGGGCAAAAGACCGGTTTCTGCAGACAAAGCACGGAGTTCATCCATTTTTCTTCCGTCCGGACGCTTGCCGTCTTTGGCTACCATTTTTCTAAAAACCTTCTTTTCAATCCCTGCCAAAACTTCTTTAACATCGTTTGGACGTTTTGCTACCAGTGATTTTACTGCTTCGTCTTTTCCCTCTTCAATTTCTGCTTTTAGTTCTTGCTCTGCTTTTGCCAAAGCTTCCTTTTGCTTGTCTTTTTCCTTGATATTTAAAGCTGCTTCGATCTTTTTCTCTGCTTTTGAAACCACAAACTTTTCGATTGCAGGATCCGGAGCATAGAATTCAAACTCTTTTTTTGCTACCCCTGCTTCTTTCATCAGTTTTTCCTGCAAAGCGATCAGTTCTTTGATTTTAGCGTGGCCAAGCTTAATGGCCTCCATTACCACTGAGTCGGGAACCTGGTTTGCACCTGCTTCGAGCATTAAAACTTTATTTTTTGTACCTGCAATTACCAGGTCCAGTTCGCTCTCCTGTATTTGGGAAGCAACAGGGTTTACAATAAACTTCTCCCCGATCTTACCCACTCTTACGCATGCTACCGGGCCATTAAAAGGGATCCCGGAAAGCATGAGTGCACAGGATGCAGCAGTAACTGCCAAAACATCCGGAGCGTTTTCTTGGTCCACAGAAAACGGTGTAGCCACAATCTGCACATCGTTCCTAAAATTTTCCGGAAAAAGAGGCCGTAAGGGGCGGTCAATCAAACGTGCGGTCAAAGTCGCTTTTTCGGTAGCCTTTCCTTCTCTCTTAAAAAAACCTCCGGGGATTTTACCCGCGGCATACAGTTTTTCTTCAAAGTCTACTAACAGAGGGAAAAAATCTATCCCTTGCCTGGGATTAGGAGCCACAGTAGCTGCAACCAATACTACCGTATCCTGGAACCTGACCACAACCGAACCAGATGCTTGCAGCGCCAATTTCCCTGTCTCAAAACTTAAAATTCTTCCGTCTCCAAAATCCATCTCAACTTTCTTAAAACTCATAATTCACTCCTTTTTTTAAAAACAAAAAAGGGGCACCTGCCCCCTTTTAAAAAATACTCAATCACCAAACACCAATAACCAAACTATTTTACAACCCAAGTTCTTTTACCAGGGACTCGTAACGAGGAAAATCTACCCTTTCAACATAACGGAGCAGTCTTTTCCTGCGGCCAACCAAGAGAAGCAACCCTCTTCTGGTATGATTATCTTTTTTATGCATATGCAAATGCCCTACCAAAGAATTGATCCTAGCAGTCAAAATTGCAATCTGAACCGGTGCAGACCCGTTATCTTTGTCATTAATCCCGAATTTATGGATTAATTCCGCCTTTTTTTCTTTTACTAAAGCCATGTGATTATTTACCTCCAACTCTCAAAAACCGAAATATTATACCAGAAGAACAATAGGCTGTAAACTATAAATTCCGCTTTTCCCCCACCAAAATTATATCCTTTTTAATGCGCCTAATCAGCTCATCCACATCAGAAAACTGGAGGTCTCCATGAAAATATTCTAAAAGCTCCAATTTTAAGGTTTTTCCAACAATGTTGCGGTTAAAATTCAAAAGATAGGTTTCAACAGTTACTTCTTTTTCCGGAAAAGTAGGCCTGGAACCAATATAGATCGCAGCTTTATATCTTCTACCATCTACCCATGCGTGTCCCGCATAAACACCGTGAGCAGGAATCAATTTATCCGGATGGACCAAAAGGTTTGCTGTTGGGAACCCAAGCTCTCTGCCGCGCCCCACCCCTTTCACTACTTTTCCTTCTAGAATATAACCCCGCCCCAACAATTGCTTTGCCTTATTAAATTGCCCTTTTGCCAAACACTCACGGATCAAACTGCTTTTTACTATAGTAAAGAGGTCGCGTACAGGCCGCACTACCTTGACTTCTATCCCGGCTTGTTCCGCAGTTTTTCTTAAGTCTTCGGTTTTACCGGAACGGCCATAACCAAAACCAAAATCAAAACCCACAAATACAGTAGATGCTTTTAAATAACCAACCAAAATCTTTTTGATAAATTGCACATAAGAAAGCTTTTGCAGTTTCGCATCAAAACGAATCACTACCAGGTAATCTACTCCAAGCTCAGCAATTAAAGCTTCTCTTTCAGCAAGGCTAGTTAATAATCTGAGCCCTCTTTGCGGGGCAATCACGCGCTGTGGATGAGGATCAAAAGTTACTACTACACTTGGCTTTTTTTTAAGCCAAGCGTAACGGACCGCACTTTTAATAATCTGCTGGTGTCCCTTGTGTACACCGTCAAAAGTACCAAGTACCACAATTGCATCTTTAATTTTGAGTTTCTTTAAGTCTGTAATAATCTGCATCTTTACCTCGCAAAAGCAGACTGGACCAAAAGTGTTACATCTTTAATATATTCTGCTGCCGGCCACAAGAAGAGCTGGGATAAAATCAGGATCCCTACCACCCTGCCCAAAAGGAGATAAAAAACCATGGCACGCACATCTGCTTCAGGCCTTTTTCCTTTTATTGCCTGATCTGTAATACGTGCTGCTGCAGGATCAACCATTAAAGTAAATAAAATGGTTGCCATGCCATTTACGATTGCAGAAAGCTGGGTTGCAGTGACCCGGTACGACGGGACTAAGGCACCTGCTAACATTGAGGAAAGGACGCCTATACAATATATAGAAGCCATTAAACAGTTAAGAATCAGGAACCCTTTTGGCAAGTTATGCCAGGATAAATCCTTGAGATGTTTGATCGAAGGGAGCTTAAAAGAAGTAACGATCTTCCAGAAATTCCGCGGCCGAAAAATTGAAAGAAGGATCCTGGGTACTGACCCATGCTGTTCAAACCTGTAAATTGCTTTGGTAAACAAAAAGACCGAAAAAGGAGCCAGAACCATAGCAACCAGATTGCCAATAAAAGCGGCAAAAATAATAAACCTAAAATTCAGTTGTAAGACCGTTACTGCACCAAGCAGGATCGCGGTATCTACCATCCCTCCCAAGAAAGGAGCTTGAAGCATATTGCTTAATCTGGAAACCAAAAGAGATGCATTTACAAAAGAAAGCGATGTGGCAACCTGTTTTGTGCGCACGCCTGCAATGCGCAGGCACGAAGCAGTAGCTTCTGCAAAATGGATCAGGCCGGTAAATACGCAAACTATGATGAGTGAGCTGGTGAACATTGGGTAATAGTATAGCAAAAAAAGGAGATCAGGACATCAGGATATCAGGAGGATTCTCTAATGCCTTTGGCTCGTAGCTTACAGCTATCGCACACTCCGCAAGGATATTTTCCTCCTTGATAGCAAGACCAGGTTAAATCAATTGGCACGTTTAGTTGTTTTGCCAGCCGCACAATCTGGGCCTTGGTCTTATGGATCAAAGGAGTAAGGATTTTAATCCTTTTCTTTTTTGTCCCCTCCTCCACCACCTTTTGAAATGCGCGGTAAAAAGCAGGGCGACAGTCAGGGTATCCACTAAAATCTACTGCATTGGCGCCAATGAGAACTACCCCTGCCCCAATCGCTTCTGCGTAAGAAATTGCAAAGCTTAAAAAAATGATATTGCGGCCTGGTACATAAGTAGAAGGAATCCCCGTAGAAATTTCTTTTAAAGAGCGGCTGACCGGGACTTTCATCTTTTTATTAAGAAGAGAACTACCCTCCCAATGAAGTGCTATTTTTAAAATTCGGTAAGGGACTTTTATCAATTTGGCAATCTTGACTGCATGGCGCACCTCTTTTTTATGGCGCTGACCGTAATCAAAAACCAGTGCAAAGCAATCATAACCCTGTTTTTTTGCCCAAAATAAAGTGGTTGATGAATCCAGTCCTCCAGAGAGGAGAACTACAGCTTTCTTTTTCATAACCCTGAAATTTTAACAGAGTTTAGGCGATAAATATATAGAGACTAAATGAGTTGGAAACCTGAGGCTAAATGCCTCGGTTTCCAAACAGCAACTTTCTGGAAACCGCGACGTTCAGTCGCAGGTTTCCAGCACAAAGGATAAATATATATGGGTAGAATACAATTTAGAACCGCAGTTGATCCGCGTATTCCTTTCAGGGCACTAACCAGTGCTATTCCTGAAAAAGAAAGACAGGTCTTAACAACGCTTAAAGCTAAGACAGGATTAGACGTAGAACAATTATTTGATACCGGACAAACTGCCTGGCAAAGCACCTATCCAGGCTCTAAACCATTGACAGTACTTTTTGCGCAGAAAAAGCCTAGCTTGGGCATTCCTTATATAGTATCACCGCAAACAGAAATACGTATTACAATAATTGACCCAAATTCTTCTCCCCAACAAGAAGTTGGAATTTGCCAAGTTACAGTTTCCGCAAACGGGGAAATTGAAGGAAGCTATAATTCAGGATTGTTTGGTAAAAACCTTAGGCGCGGAAAAGAACCTGGCCCAGAAGTTACAGATATCGGCATTCCTGCTCTTTTTTGGGCTACAACCCATTGCCGCCCTCATGGCCTGCAAGTTTTAGAAGGAGATCAACACAAAGGAACCGGATTTATGGGATTATTTTTATGCGGCTTTCTGGCAACCAAGGTTTATGGAGGAAGTCATCTTAATGTAGGCGTTCCCAAAGATTCTATCCTTTTTTATGCAAAAGCAATTGGACTAGAAGAAAAGCACTTAATAAAATCAGGGTTTTCTCTGCGCAGACTGGCCAGTGCTTTGCCTGTATTTGACCAAGCGATTGATATTCCGGTTGCAACTGTTACAGAACATGTTTTTAAAAGGATGGAACAACTATTAGCAGACTAAAGCTTGATAATCTGGCCGCGTTCAGCACCAATAGAAACCATGTATATTCTAACCCCAGCCAGCTCGGAAAGTTTATCTAAATACTTTTTGGCATTGGCAGGTAAATCTTTATAATCCTTAATCTTAGTAGTATCCTGCATCCAACCGTCATATTCCTCATAAACCGGCTGGCATTCTGCCAGATATTCTAGAGTGCCTGGGAAATTCTTCACCAAATTTCCTTTTTTATCTTTATAAGCAACACAAACTTTAATTTTTGGCATATCATCCAAAACATCAAGTTTGGTAATGGCAAGCTGGGTCAAGCTATTTACCCTAGCCGCATGTTTCATTACTACTGCATCAAACCAACCGCATCTCCGTGGTCTTCCGGTAGTAGCACCGTACTCCCCTCCCTTTTCCCTTAATTCATCTCCAAGCTTTCCTTCTATCTCTGTTGGAAAAGGTCCGCTCCCTACTCTGGTCACATAAGCTTTTACAACTCCAAGCACGTCGTCTATATTCTTTGGCCCCACCCCTGCTCCAGTACAAGCGCCACCTGCAATCGGGTTAGATGATGTAACAAAAGGATAGGTCCCATGGTCAACATCCAACATCGTACCTTGTGCACCTTCCAAGAGAATATCTTTTTTCTTCTCAATTGCTTCTCCAATCAACCCCGAACAATCCCAAACTACATATTTGCGGATGTTGTGTGCATATCCAAGATACTCTTCCATAATCGCTTCGATATCGAACGTGATCTTTTCACCGTAAAACTCCCTAAGCTGGAAGCCTTTTTCTTCCAGGTTCCACTCTAGTTTCTCGCGGAAGAGCTTTTCATTATAGAGATCCCCGATGCGGATACCGCGGCGGTTAAATTTGTCTACGTAGCAAGGACCGATCCCGCGGCAAGTAGTGCCAATACGGCCTGCTTCCCTTTTTTTCTCCTGTGCAGCATCGATCTTGCGATGGTAAGGGAAAATGACATGCGCTTGGGAACTGATCCTTAAATTATCTGCTTTAAGCCCTCTTTCGTGGAGTGTTTCAAGCTCTGTGATTAAAACTGCTGGGTCAATTACTACTCCGTTGCCGATGACGCAAAGAACGTTATCGTAAAAAATGCCGGAAGGGATTAAGTGCAGTTTAAAAGTCTCTTTACCAATTACTACTGTGTGGCCAGCGTTATTGCCGCCTTGATAGCGGACTACCATGTCCATATCACGGGCTAATAAATCAGTGATCTTACCTTTACCTTCATCGCCCCACTGAGTACCTACAATTACTGTTACTGTCATTTAAATCTCCTTTTGGGCATTAAAAAGCCCCACTGTGCCGTGTGTAGGTTATGCTTGAACCCTGTAAATTCAGGGTGGGTTCTCAACCGAAGTCGAGATTTGACAAAACTCCGGATGATGCTGTCATCTGGAAGAGTGTCGTCCCTAAAACATAAATTGGATCAAGAATTTACTCTACGAAGCCACAAACACAGTCGGGCAGACAAATGGTAGCAAGAAATGTTTTTGAACGCAACCGAAACTTTGAACGAAAACCTAAAAAGCGACAATTCCATTGTCGCTTTTTACGCCAGCTTAATATTTAACTCTTTAAGCTGCCTATCATCCACCACATCCGGGGCCCCAGTCATTTGGCAAACTGCAGACTGGGTTTTGGGGAATGCGATAACGTCGCGGATAGAGTCCATCCCTGCTAACATCATTACTAAACGATCAAGGCCTAAAGCAACTCCCCCGTGCGGAGGCGCTCCATATTCAAAAGCTTCAAGAAGGAATCCAAATCTCCGTTTTGCTTCTTCGTCAGAAAAACCGAGGATCTTGAATACCTGCCTTTGCGCTTCCATTTGATGGATCCTGATCGATCCCCCGCCAATCTCCACCCCATTTAAAACAAAATCATAAGCTTTGGCTTTCATTACCGAAGGATCTTTTTTGAATCTTTCTTCCAGGTCATCCCAACTACATTGCGGAGCTGTAAAGGGATGGTGACGCGATACCCATCTCTTTTCTGTTTCACTATATTCAAATAATGGAAAATCAGTTACCCAGCAGAAGTGGAATTCGTTTTCAGGAATGAGATTGAGTTTCTTACCCAGTATCAAACGAATGCCGCCTAAAACATCACAAACCTGGGTCCTTTTCCCTGCACCAAAAAAGAGAATGTCTCCATGATCTCCCCCTGCCCTCTGAATAATATCCTGCACTTCTTCTGGTTTTAAGAACTTAAGAAGCGGTGATTTTAATCCTTCGGCAGTAATTGCGATCCAAGCCAGTCCTTTGGCTCCCATCTTTTTTGCTTCTTCTTCCAAATGATCGATCTCATTCCTGGAAAAAGCAGCTGCACCTTTGGCATTGATCAGCTTTACGCATCCGCCATCTTTTATTACGGATGAAAAAACCTTGAACTCGGAATCTTTGACTAAATCAGAAATGTCTACTAATTCAAGCCCAAACCTGGTATCCGGCTTGTCTGTACCAAAACGATCCATGGCCTCATCCCAGGTTAAACGAGGAAACGGCAAATTGATTTTAGGAATATGTTTACCCCTGTATTGATCAATATCTTTTTCCAAAGTATCCAATGTATGTTTCATGAGTCCCTCAATAAGATCAATAATGTCCTGTACATCTACAAAAGACATTTCAAGGTCTATTTGCGTAAATTCAGGTTGGCGGTCTGCTCTAAGGTCTTCATCTCGGAAGCAGCGCGCAACTTGATAATAACGGTCCATGCCTGCAACCATTAGGATTTGTTTGAAAAGCTGCGGTGATTGCGGCAGAGCATAAAACTTACCAGGATTTACTCTGCTAGGAACAAGATAGTCCCTGGCACCTTCTGGAGTAGATTTAGTAAGAAATGGGGTTTCAATATCCAAAAAACCATTCTTATCCAGATATTCTCTGGCAGCCATTACTACTTTGTGGCGGAAAACCAGGTTTTCGCGCATTTTGTCTCTTCTTAAATCCAAGTAGCGGTATTTCAAGCGGGTCATTTCATCCACATCTTGCCTATCGTTTGAAATTTCAAATGGAGGAGTTTTTGCAGTATTTAAAATCTCAAGGAAAGTAACAAATACTTCCACTTCTCCGGTCAGAAGATTTTTATTGTGAGCTTCTGGAGCACGTTTAGCTACTTTTCCTTTAATGTGGATGACAAATTCAGGCCGGAGTTTTTCGGCTTGTTTATGCAGGTCGCTGCTATCCGCCTGGAAAACGATCTGGATAAGGCCTGTACGGTCGCGCAGGTCGATAAAGATCAATCCACCGTGGTCGCGTCTCCGATGCACCCACCCTACCAGGGAAACTTCTTTCCCCTCGTCTTTGGCTCGTAGTGATGCACAAGTATGTGTACGTTTCATAATTGGTAAGATATTATAGCATTTTACCTGTAGTTCACAATCTCTTCGAGGCTTTTTCGGTGTTTTGGAAAAGGTAACCGCTCCTCTTTAGAATAACCAAGAGTAAGCAGTGCTACCACTTCTTCTCCCTGTGGAATATCGATAAGTTTTTTAATTTTCTTCTCATCAAACCACCCTATCCAGCAAGAACCGATCCCCAGCTCCCAAGCAGTTAAAACCATGTGTTCTAAAGCAATGGCAACATCCAAGTAAAACCAGCGTTTATTTACGATAAAAGCAACTACTTTATGCAAAATGCTGATCGGACCCGCAGTAGCTACAATGACAATTGGAGCCTGACTAATAAAAGAATTAATAATCACTTGAGAGCCTATCGGCATTTTCTCGCCTAACGCTTTTATCTTATTCTTATCACGGACCACATAAAAATGCCAAGGCTGGGAGTTTGAAGCAGAAGGAGCCAAGCGCGCAGCCTCAAGGATCAGGTTAAGCTTCTCATCTTCGATTGGCTGGTCTTTGTACTGACGCACGCTAAAGCGTTCTTTAATTATATCCAAGACTTTTGATTCAGGCATTTCAGGAATATTTTAGCTCTAAAAAGAGTAAAAGAAAAACGAAATTATCCATCTGAACAAACGATATAAGTTTAGAGGTGCTTTAAAAAACATGCCTTCAGATTTTTTTAGAGTTGAAACAAGAAGGGAACCTTTCCCAGCGTGGACAGGCAAAGCTACTGGAC